>DASPXQ010000099.1:0-4623 GCA_035637195.1 Thermoplasmata archaeon
CAAGTCGGGGACAAGGGCGTCACGTACCAGCGGTACAAAGGCCTCGGAGAGATGAACGCCGACGAGCTGTGGGAGACGACCATGGACCCCGCGCGGCGCCTCTTGAAACAGGTCACGATCGACGACGCCTTGGCCGCGGACGCGCTGTTCTCCGTCCTCATGGGAGAGGCGGTCGAGCCACGGCGCGAGTACATCCAGGAGCACGCGAAGGAAGTCGTGAACCTGGACATCTAGGGGTCGCACGATGCCGGAGGAGGCCCAGGAACCGACGCGGCGGGTCACCCGCCAGCCGATCGAGCAAGAGATGGAGCGCTCGTACATCGATTACGCCATGTCGGTCATCGTCGGACGGGCGCTACCGGACGTCCGGGACGGCCTGAAGCCGGTCCAGCGACGAATCCTCCACGCGATGAACGAGACGGGTGCGTCGTCGACGAGCCAGCGGCGGAAGTCGGCCCGCGTCGTCGGAGACACGCTCGGGCGGTACCACCCGCACGGGGACACGGCGGTCTACGACGCCCTCGCCCGCATGGTGCAGAACTTCTCGCTACGCTACCCGCTCATCGACGGCCAGGGGAACTGGGGCAGCACGGAGGACGAACCCGCGGCGATGCGGTATACCGAGTGCCGCCTCTCGAAGATCGCCGAGGAGCTCCTCCAGGACCTCGACAAGGAGACGGTCGGCTGGATGGACAACTTCGATGGCACGATGCGAGAGCCGACGGTCCTGCCCGCGAAATTCCCGAACCTCCTCGTGAACGGGTCGAGCGGCATCGCGGTCGGCATGGCGACGAACATCCCTCCGCACAACCTACGGGAAGTCGCCGACGCGCTGCTGACGCTCATCGAGAACCCGGGCGCGGAACTCCAGGACCTCTACAACCCGGACACCGGTCCGATCCGCGGGCCCGACTTCCCGACGGGCGGCATCCTCTACGGCGCGGAGGGCGTCGCGGATGCGTACAAGGTGGGTCGCGGGCTCATCCGGATCCGGGCGACCGCCCACGTCGAGGAAGCGGGCCACGACAAGGCGCGAATCGTGATCACCGAGATCCCCTACATGGTCAACAAGGCGGCCCTCGTCGAGTCGATCGCCCTGCTCGTGAAGTCGAAGAAGATCGAGGGCGTCGTGGACCTTCGGGATGAGAGCGACCGGGAAGGTATGCGGATCGTCCTCGAGCTGAAGCGGGACGCCGTCGAGGACATCGTCTTGAACCAACTGTACCACCACACGCAGATGGAGCAGACGTTCGGCGTGATCAACCTCGCCCTCGTCGACGGCCAGCCGAAGATCCTCAGCCTGAAGGAGACGCTCCAATCGTACGTCGACTACCGGATCACAATCGTCCGGCGCCGGACCGAGTACGACCTTCGGAAGGCCCGCGAGCGCGAGCATATCGTCGAAGGCCTCATCACCGCGGTCGACCACATCGACGAGGTCATCCGGCTCATCCGCCACTCCCGCGATGCCGCCGAGGCCCAATCGGGCCTGATGAACCGCTACCTGCTGAGCGAAGACCAAGCGAAGGCGGTCCTCGCGATGACGTTGCGGCAGCTGACCGGCCTCGAGATCGAGAAGCTGCGGCAGGAGCGGGCCGAGTTGAAGAAGAAGATCGAGGACTTCGAGGCGATTCTCGCGTCCCGCGGGCGCATCCTGGAGATCATCAAGGCGGAACTCCTCGAGGTCAAGCAGAAGTACGGAGACGATCGACGCACGGCCGTCGAGGCCCAAGCCTACGACATGGAGGTTGAGGATCTGATCCCCGAGGAGGACGTCATCGTCACATTCACGAACACGGGATACGTCAAGCGGGTCCCCGCGCAGATGTTCCGGACGCAGCGACGCGGCGGAAAAGGCGTGACGGGCATGGAGACGAAGGAGGAGGACTTCGTCGTGAACCTCTTCATGGCGTCGACCCACGAGCACATCCTCTTCTTCACGAACAAGGGACAGTGTTTCTGGCTCAAGACGTACCGGCTTCCCGTCGGGACTCGATACGCGAAAGGCAAGCCGATCGTGAACCTCCTGCCGCGCCTCGCCCCGGAAGAAAAGATCCTGGACATGATCGCCGTGCGGGAATTCGACGAGCGCCGGACGATCGTCTTCTCGACGAAGCTCGGCAAAATCAAACGGACCCGGCTGGACGCCTTCAAGCGGCCGAACATCCGCGGGATTCGGGCGATCGCCCTCAACGAGGGGGACGATCTCGTGGAAGCCCGGATCGCGGACGGCGATGAAGAGGTCATCCTCGCGTCGGCGAGAGGCTACGCGAACCGGTTCGGTCTTCGGGACGTGCGCCCGATGGGCCGGACCGCCGCGGGAGTGCGCGGGATGCGGCTCCGGAAGGACGACCGCGTCATCTCCATGGCCCTCGTGAAGAACGAGGAGACGGAGCTGCTGACCGTCCTCGAGAGCGGATACGGGAAGCGGACGAAGGTGAAGGAGTACCGCAAGACGCGGCGAGGCAGCCAGGGCGTCGTGACGACGAACATGAAGGTCGCGCAAAGCCCGGTCGTGGGCGTCTTCGAGGTCGAGCCCGGGGACGAACTCCTCGTCACCACGGTCGGCGGCATCGTGATTCGTTGCCCCGTGGACGACATCCGGGAGACGGGCCGGGCAGCCCGGGGGGTCCGGATTCAACGGCTGAACGCGGGGGACAAAGTCACCGCGGTGGTGCGACTCGTGACCCCTCAGGAAGAGGCTGCGGCGACCGGGGAACCGGCACCGCCCGTCGTGCCCTAATTCACGCGAGCGTGATGCCGAGCCCCGGTGCCGTAGAGGCAACGAGGTCCCCGTTTTCGAACCGCAGCCCGGACGATGGATCGCTGGCGAGGTTGAAGTGCGAGTCCAGGTCGATCCAGCGGACGTTCTTCTGCGCGAGCGCGAACGCCAACCCGGCGGCGATGGACAGCTGCGGCTCCCCCATGCATCCGACCATCGTCGGGTAGCCTGCGGACTCGCAGATCGTATTCACCTCGGCCGTCGGCACGATCCCGCCGTGTTTCATCAGCTTCAGGTTCACCCCACGCGCGGCGTTCGCCCACCGGAGCTTCTTCGCATCGTCCGCGGTGAGGACCATCTCGTCCGCCATGATCGGGATGGGCGAGGACTCCGTCAGGGCGCGCATCCCTTCCCAATCGTCCACCGGGACCGGCTGCTCGAAGATCATGACCCCTTCTCCCCGGAGGTGACGCGCAAACGCGAGGGCGTCGTTCCACGAGTAGCCTCCGTTGCCGTCCACCCGGAATTCGACGTCCCGCCCGACCGCCCGGCGAATCGCCTTCACTCGTTTCACGTCCTCTCTCCAGTCGCGGCCCACCTTGATCTTCAGCGCCCGGAATCCGACACCGACCCAGCGCTCCGCGCGCGCCACCGCCGATGCGGTGTCCATGATCCCGATCGTCATGTCGGTCCGCATCCGGTCCCGCTTCGCGCCGAGGTAGACGTGGAGCGGCTTCCGGGCTTCCTGGGCCGCGAGGTCGTGGAGGGCGATATCCAGCGCCGCCTTCGCGCTCGGCATCCCCGCGATGGCACGGTCCGCCCAATCCCGGATCTGGGAGGGGCGATCGAACTCGAGGCCCATCAGGGAGCGGGCGAACGTCTGCATCGCGTTCAGGGTGGAGTGGATGTTCTCCCGCGTCACGTCGGTCGGGGCCGCACAGCCCTGCCCGACCCGGTTGCCCGAGTGGACCGAGAGGAACGCGACCTCGGAGATCGCGGACGAACCGCGCGCGATCGTGAACGTCTCCTTCCGCTGGAGCGTCATTGGGAGGAACTCGATCAAGTCGATTCGCACGCGCCCCGAACGGACGACGGCGAATATCAAGGTGTCCGGTCCCGGAATCCAGGACGCGAAGGTCCGTCGGACCGGGCGAGGAGGCTCAGAGCATCATCAAGATGCCCGCCGTGGCCTTCATGGCCCGGCGTCTGTCCTCGAGGCGTGCAGACGCTCCGGCCGACGCCGGGCCGACTTCGCCCATTTCGTCCGAGGGTAGTACCGACAGAATTTCACGAACGAACACTCCGGACACCGCGGGCCGATCGGCCGGCAGATGTCCTTCCCGAACCGGATGAAGAGCTCGTTGATGTGGAGCCAGTAGTCCTTCGGGACCGTCCGCATGAGCCGCTGCTCGGTCTTCTCAGGGCTCTTGGTCCGCACGAGCCCCAGGCGGTTGCTCACCCGGTGGACGTGGGTATCCGTCGGAATCCGCGGCTCGCCGTAGCCGTAGACGAGGACGCAGTTCGCGGTCTTCGCCCCGACCTGCGGCAGCTCGATCAGTTCCTCGTACGTCCGCGGCACGGAACCGCCGTGGCGGTCGAGCAGCGCCCGGCTGACCTTCTGAATCTGCACGGCCTTCTGGCGGTAGAAGCCGACGGGCTTGATCAACCGCTCCAGATCCGCCGCGTCGGCGTCCGCGATGAACCGGGGCGTGTCGTACTTCGCGAAGAGCCGCCGAGACGCGATTTCCGTCTTCTCGTCCCGGGTCCGCTGCGACAGGATCGTCGAGATGAGGACGAGGAACGGGTCCTCGCGCTCCGCGACGATCTTCGCGAGCGCCGTCCCGCCCTCGCGAAGGTCCCCCCCGGGCAGGTATCGCCGGGAGAGATCCCGCATGATGAAC
>DASPXQ010000100.1:0-11605 GCA_035637195.1 Thermoplasmata archaeon
GCGGGCCCTCGCCGACCGCTCCGGCATCGAGCCGAAGATCGTCGAGGACGTCGTCCTCGGATGCGTCACGCAGGTCGACGAGCAGGGGATGAACATCGGACGGCTCGCGCCGCTCATCGCCGGATTCCCGGAGTCCGTCCCCGGTACGAGCGTGAACCGGATGTGCGCCTCCGGCCTGCAGGCGTTCAACTTCGCTTCGATGGAAGTCATGACGGGCCAGGCGGACGTCGTCGTCGCGGGCGGCGTCGAGTCGATGTCCCGCGTCCCGCTCGGTTCGGACGGCGGCGCCTTGAGCCCGAAGCTCCTCGAGAAATACGAAATCGTGCAACAGGGGATCTCGGCCGATCTGGTGGCGGACAAGTACCACGTGACGCGGGAGCAGATGGACGAGTTCTCGCTGTGGTCCCACCGCAAGGCGATCCGCGCGATCGACGAGGGCCGGTTCAAGCGGGAGATCGTCCCGGTGCCGGTCTTTGACGAGAGCGGCAACAAGCGGATGTTCGACACGGACGAGCACCCACGGAGGAACACGTCCCTCGAGAAGCTCGCATCCCTCCCGCCCGCCTTCAAACCAGACGGACGGATCACGGCGGGCAACTCGAGCGGCATCAACGACGGCGCCTGCGCGATTCTGATCACGAATCCGGAGACGGCGAAAGAGCTGAAACTCGAGCCCCGCACGCGGCTCACCTCCACGGGTGTCGCCGGCACGAACCCGACCATCATGCTCGACGGCACGATCCCTGCGATCCGCAAGGCGCTCGCGCGGGTCGACCTCAAGCCGGACGACATCGACCTCTGGGAAGTCAACGAGGCGTTCGCGTCCGTGCCGATCGCGACGCGCGAGACGATCGGATTCGACGACGCGAAGCTGAACGTGAACGGCGGGGCGATCGGGCTCGGCCACCCGCTGGGCATGAGCGGCGCCCGGCTCATCACCACGATGCTGCACGAGATGGAACGTCAGGATGTGCGCCGCGGCCTCGCGACCTTGTGCATCGGCTTCGGCATGGGCGTGGCGACGATCATCGAGCGGCCCACGTGAATTCGGCGGTTCCCGCGCTCAGAGCATCGGTGTCTGGCCGCGGGCGATCTGCGCCGCTGATCGCGTTGATCACGCGGTCTGCACCCGTGCCCCGAGCGTGTCTCGTCCCACGACCGGTCCATCATCGGGACGGGCTCAGGTCGCCCCACCCGTGAAGCCGAACAGCATCAGCAGGACGCCGAGGCCCTGGGTAATCGAGAGCAGCAGGAGCAGCGCCCAGATCTTCCCGACGGTTGGTCGTCGCACGAAGAACGGATAGAAGACGATCTGCAGTCCGAGGAACGGCCAGAGGCGGCCCATCGCGTCGACCGCGCCCGCCTCCGCGACGGAGAACGGAAATGCGCGGAGCGTCCAGCCGACCGCCAGGGCGAGCACTGCGAAGCACTGCAACACGAATCCCACCAGGAGCGTGCGCTTCACGCCGAGACGCACGGCCAGGGTCCGAATCCCGAACGACCGATCGCTCGCGTAGTCCGAGGCTGTCGTCGGCGCGTAGACGGCGCCGAGGAAGAGGGTCATCGCGACGAAATACCACCACGGTGCCTGTTCGATCGGGCGGAGCAGGCACCACCCGGCCGCGGGGCAGATGAGCCCGAAGCCGATCATGTTCGTGACGAGATCCATGCCCGCGACGCCCTTCCAATGGATGCGGGGATGGGAGTACACTAGGGAGAGGCCCACCAGGAGGAGCGTCAGTAGGACGAAGGCGTACGCGCCGGCGGGATTCCCCGCGCCGCCGTACGAGATGAGGTTCTGCGAGATGTAGAACGCCAGCAGGACGCCGATCGCTGCGAACCCGATCGATCCGAGCAGGAGCGTCTCGGGATCGACGAGCTCCTCGACGATCTTCACGTATTTCTTGCGCGGATTCGCCTGGTCCGTGGTCCGCATGTCGTAGTACGTGTTGAAGAGCAGTGTGAAGGTCCCGAGGAACGGCCCGACGACGAGCAGACCGAGGACGACCCGGAGGTCGTTCACGAACAGGTGGCGGTCCGTGGTCGGCTGCGCGAGGACCCAGCCGATGTACAGCGGCGCCATCGCGACGATCCAGAATTTCACCCCGCCGAGGGAGAGGATTAGCTCCCACAGATCGCTCGGGGCGATGTACAATTCCTTTGTGACGCGGATCTCGTCGCCCACGGTCCCGGAGCCCGATATTCGATGCGTTGGATAAAAGTGCCGCATCAATTCTCCGTGCAACGGGGACCGCCATGAGGTCCGCTCGGGGCTCACGCCGAATCGCGCAGGCTCTTCCAGTCCTCCAGGACGACATGTGCGCCGTTGTATCCGGGCGCCCCGCTCACGCCGCCGCCCGGGTGCGTCCCCGCGCCGCACAGGTAGAGGCCTTTCACGGGCATGCGGTAGTTCGCCCACCCGGGCACCGGGCGGAACGAGAAGAACTGGTCCACGCCCATCTCGCCGTGGGATTGGTGGGCCTCCGTGAGGCCGAAGCGACGTTCGAGATCCAGCGGCGTGATCACGTCGCGGGCCAGGATCGCCTTCGGGACGTTCGGCGCGTATTCGGCGAGGGTCTCGACGATCCGATCGCCGTACGACTCCTTGATGTCGTCCCACGACCCCGATGCGAGTCGATACGGGCTGTACTGCGCGTAGATCGACAACGTATGCTTTCCCGGAGGGGCGACGGACGGATCGAGGACGCTCTGCGTGACGACCTCGAGCCACGGGTGCTCCGACGGTTTGCCGTACTTCGCATCGGCGAACGCGTCCTCGACGTATTCGATCGAAGGCCCGATGTATGTCGAGCCGCGGTGATGCGGGCCCGGCGTCTCCAGCGCCGCCGTCCACCTCGGGAGCTCGGAGATTGCGCAATTCACCTTCATTGCCGCCCCGTGCATCTTGATCCGGCGCACGGCCGCGAGGAAATCGTCGGGGAGGTCCGCGGGGTCCATCATCTTGAGGAACGTCCGCTTCGGATCGGCGGTTGAGACCACCGCCTTCGCCGCCACCTGGCGTCCGTCCGCGAGCCGGACGCCGGTCGCCCGTCCGCCGCGCACGAGGATTTTCTCGACCGCGGTTTTCAGGAGGATCTCGACCCCGCGCGAGCGAGCGGCCGCCGCGAGAGCACCTGGCAACGCCCCCATGCCGCCGATCACGAAGCCCCAGCCGCCGACCGCGCCGTCGATATTCCCGAGCAGGTTGTGGCTCATCGTGAACGCCGTCCCCGGCGTCGTCGGCCCGGCGAAGTGGCCGATGACGCTCTGGTTCGCGAGCGCCGCCACGACCTCGTCCGATTCGAAGTACTCGCGCAGCAGGTCCTCGGCGCTGGAGAAGATGAGCCGGCGGAACAACTCCTCCGTGTCCGGATCCCGCAAGAGGGACGCGAGTTCGGCGAGCGGCACGGGCGGGGCGAGGATCATCGGCTCCGTCAGCTCGTAGACCTGCGACCACATCGCCTCGTATTCCGCGTACGCTTTCGCGTCCTTCCTCGAGAACGCCGCGATCTCCTCGGCCGTCCTCTCGGCGTCGTACCAGAGCCGCAAGGACCGCCCGTCCTGGAAAGGACAGAACGCCTGCGGATCGAACGCGACCTGTCGCAGGCCGAAATTCTTGAGCTCGAGGTCCTCGATGATCTGGGGCCGAAAGAGGCCCGAGACATAGGCCGCGGCACTGACCTTGAAGCCCGGGGCGATCTCATCGGTCACGCACGCGCCGCCGACGCGGTCCGAGCGCTCGGCCACGAGGACGCGCAACCCGGCCCTCGCGAGGTAGTTCGCCGCCACGAGGCCGTTGTGGCCCGCGCCGACGACGACCGCGTCCCATGCCGCCATAGCCGGTGCGGCGCGGGACGTCCCGCAACCCTATCTCGATTTCCATGGCGGAGCGGTCAGCCAAGGCTCAGATGGACCACGCGCTCGTCGACCACGAGGCGGTCGATTGCGTTCACGGAGAGCACGGCGGTCGTCCCGGAGGCGCCGAAGGACATGACCGCACCCGTCGGGCGGACCGTCTGATTGAACCAGACGGCCCAGGCGGCCGCATTCGGGCTGTTGATCGTGAAGGTGACGCCCTTGTACCAGTTCTGCCACTGGTCGAGCGCGCAGGCCAGCCCGAGGACCTGGTCCTGCGTGGACTTCGCGAGCCAGCGTTGCATCGCGCCCGAGTTCGCCTGCCTGTCGGCTTCGGCCGCGGCCGCGGATAGCTCCGCTTTGGCGCTGTCGACGTTGAACTTCGCGAGGGTCGGACGTCCGGACGTCCAGTTCGCGTCGCCCCATAAGAGCTTCGCCTCGGCCCGTTCGATCGGCGCTCGCACCGCGGCGGCCGCGGCCAGCGTGGCGGCCCCCTGCTGGGCCCAATACTCGACGTAGTCCGAGATGTTGCCCGCCTCGCGGCTCCCCGCACCGAGGTTGGGCCGGTCGATCGTCTGGTCGTCGACGTGGCGGTGCAGGAACCGTGCCGTGATGAACTGGTAGTCCGAGCCCGCGGCTTCGAACGAGTCTCCGATATAACTGACCACGGAGAGCCGGAGCGTCCACGATCCGAGGCCGTTCCGATCGATCGCGAGCGGGATGCCTTCCTCAACGAGGGCGCCGTCAGGCTGGGTGAGCGTGATGCCTCCGGCCTCGAGCCGCAACGTCTGCGACGGATAGCGGATGTTCCCGAGCGTGAGGCTCATGGAGCCGCTGAGTGCGTTGGCCGACGTCAACGTGCCGCAGGCGATGAACCCCTGGTACCGCTGGCTGATCTCGAAGTAGATCCAGCGGATCGAGGCGGCGTCCGGCGCCGGGTAGTACGTCCCGCCCGTCGTCTGCGCGATATCTTGGAGGAGCGGGCCGTCGACGTCGGAACCGAGCCCGATCGTGAAGATCGTGATCCCGTTCACCTTCGCCCGCTGTGCCTCCGTCCGGGCGAGGGTGTCCTGCCAAGGGAAATTGTTGTGGCCGTCGGTGAGGAGGATCTCGATCCACGCGTGGTTCTTCATCGCGTTCGCGAGCAACTCGTCGTTCGCGACTTGGATCGCCTCTCCGAAGTTCGTGCCACCGCTCTGGTCGATCGTGTCGAGGTCCGTCTTGACTTCCGAATAGTTCGGGATGCCGTCGTGGCCGGGCGTGTACAGATGGTGAGCCCCTCCGCCGACGTTGGCTTTCGTCAGGCGAGCGACGCTGTCGAAGTCGACGACCGCGATGCGGTCCGGGTACCGGAGCCGATCGACGTACTCCTTCGCGCCGGTGATGCGGAGTCGCCCCGGGTCGTTCTGCTGCATCGACCCGGAGCTGTCGATGAGCAGGAGGACGTCCTGGTCCACCCTCGTGACGCGTCCCTGGTGGATCGCGGGCACGAAGGACATGGAGACGTTCGCGTGGGCGACGTCCTTCGTGTCGAACTGGAGGAGTCCGTTGCTCGCAATCGCAAAGGGCGACACCGCGGCGGTTCCGAGAGGGACGGTGACCGTGAAGTGGCCGTCCGTCGCCGCCCCCCCGGCCACGGTCCCCCAGAGCTGTTCGAACGCGGCGATCGCCTCGAGGGAGGTCAGGTGCTCCGCCTCGTACTGCTTCGCCGGAATCGGCGAAATGATGGCCGCCTGGAGGAAGATGAGTGCGATGAGGAGCGTGAAGAGGGTGGCGATCGTCGACGCGACCCCTTCCGAGTCCTCTCGGAGCAGGCTCGCCATGGGTGGCTCTCCCCAGCGCGAACCAAGTCGAAATATCCCGTGTAATAAATTTCATCCGTGATAACCAGGGGTGGAACCACGCCGACATGGGACGGGCCCGAAGATCGGGGGAGAGGCGCGCCTGGAGCGGACTTCACGACGCATCGGTCGCTGCATTAGCCTGGGAAGTTGGGGTCTTAGCGGCATAAGTCGAGCCCTCAGCTGTTTCTCGAAGGTCTCGAGCGCATGTCGCCCTTATCCTCGTCGCGATTTCAACCGGACGAACGCCGGGCGCGACTACCGTCGCCGCTTGAGGGCCGGGTTGAGGACCTCTTCCAAGCCGTATCCCAACATGGCGAATCCGAGGACGACGAGCGTGATGAAGATCCCCGGTGGTGCGAAGTAGAGCCACAGCCCCCGCAGCAGCGCGAGGTTCGTGTATGCCTCGTTCGCGATTTGGCCCCAGCTCTCGACCGCCCCGGGACCTTTCCATCCAAGCCCGAAAAACGACAGAAAGGCCTCGGTGAACACGGCGCTGGAGATCGTCAAGACCGCCTCGGCCCACACGAGCGGCATCACGTTCGGCAAGATGTGCTTCCGGAGGATGAAGCCGTTCCCGGAACCCACCGCGCGAGCCCGCTCGATGAACTGTCGTTCCTTGACGGTCAGCACCTGGGATCGGATGATCCGGGCCGTCGTAGGCCAACTCACGATTGCGATCGCGAAGATGATCGTCGCGAGGCTGCTCGTCAAGATTGCGACCAAGATCAGGACGAACGGCAGCCACGGAATCACGAGGAAGAAATCGGTGGCGCGGGAGAGGAGTTGGTCGGTGACACGGCCGTAGTACCCCGCGACGAGACCGACGGTCGTGCCCAGCAACATCGCCACGGCGGACGAAACAAAGCCGATGAGCAGCGAGACCCGACCTCCATAGACGACGAGCTTGAGGACATCGAACCCCTGCCAGTCCGTGCCGAACGGGTGCGCGGCCGACGGAGGCTGCAACGAGGTGGTGCGGTCGAACTGCGAAGGATACGGACCGACGAGCAACGGTGCCGCCACGGAGATGAAAATGAAGACGAGGATGATGACGAGGCCGGCGACGGCCAGCTTGTTGCGAAGGAGGAGCTGCATGAATTTCTCGAATCGCCTCCAATCGAGTCGGAGCCGTTCGCGGAACACCGTGGCCCGCTGGCCCGCTCTCGACACGATCGTCGCTTCCAGGTCTCATGCCTCCCGTACTCGCGGGTCGAGGTACATGTAGAGCAGGTCCGCGATTGCGTTCGCGACGACGACGCCGAGCGTCGCCACGAGAAACACCCCGGACAGGAGGGGAAAATCGCGGACCCGGGTCGCGTCCCAGGTGAGCTGTCCGAGCCCCGGAATGTTGAACACTTCCTCGATGACGATGGCGCCGCTCACGACCCACCCGAAGTACAGGGCGGACGCGGTGAGGACCGGGAGCCGGGCGTTGGGCATCGCGTGCTTCCGGAGCTGTTCCCGCTCCGTGAGCCCCTTTGCCATCGCGGTCAACATGTAGTCTTCCGGCAACGTGTCCGTCAACGAATTCCGGAGCGTGAGGGAGAACCACGCCACGTTCGTGATGACGAAGGTGACGACCGGCAGGAAGTAATGATAGAGTTGATCGAGGACCTTCGTCAACGGGTCGAAGGTCGAAGCGTTCCTCGACTGGACGCCGAACGCGGGGAAGATCGGAATCACGAACGCCAGGGTGTAGATCAGCATGAGAGATACCCAGAACGACGGCATCGAGTAGCCGATCAGGGTCGTCATCGTGATCGAGACGTCGACCGGCCGACCCCTCCGCCACCCGGAGATCCGGCCGAGGACGAGTCCGAGCCACATCGTCGCCACGGTCGCGAGCCCGACGAGGACCAGCGTGGTCGACAGCCGCGGGGCGATCACGCCCGCGACCGGAAATCCTCCCTTCTGATAGGTGATCGTCGTGCCCAGGTTTCCTTGGAGCAGATTGGCGAAGTACAAGACGTACCGCGTGGTGATCGGCTGGTCGAGACCCCACTGACGGGTCAAATTCGCCCGGAGGTCGCTTCCTCCCTGTGTCACGTTCGATGAGCCGCGCGGCAGCAGGACCCGCGTGGGATCGCCGGGCAACACCTGGACGATAAAGAAGTTGAGTGAGGCGATGAGGTACACCGTGACCGCGACGTAGACCGCCTTCTTGACGAGGTACCTACGAAGGTTCGTTGCAACGCCTCGAGAATGGTCTTCCGGTTGGGCGGCTCGCTCGTTTATCGCGGCGGGAGATCGATCCTCGCCTCCTCTTCCTCCTTCGATCGCCGTCGACGTATCAAGAGCGCCGCCACGATTGCGACCGCGACAAGGACCACGACAATCGCGATTCCGGCGATTTGAAGGGCCGATAGCCCTCCGCCACCCGTGGGCACGGGGGCGAGCTGGAAGTCCACCGTCGTGGTCTGGCCGCCGGTGACGGCAATGTCCGTCTTGCTCTGCGTCACGTACGCGCTGCTCGTAGCCTTGACGGTGTACGTCCCGTCGACCACGGAGATATTGTACTTACCCTGGCTATTCGTCGACCCGGCGGCGACGCTCGTCCCACTCCCGGTGAGGATGGTGATTCCGATCGCGGCGAGCGGCGTGCTGTCGATTGCGCTCGTGACGGTCCCAGCGATCCATCCCCCAGTGAAGCCCAATGTGAAGTTGACCCACGTCGCGGCAGATCCCGTGACGACGACGCCGCTCGTGCTCGAGCCGTTGTGGAGGGGCGCGCTCGCGGCCACGGTGTAGGTCCCAGGCGGAAGTTGGAACGTGTACGAGCCATCCGTGACCGTATCGTTGCCGTAGTTGCCGGGACTCGCGATAACCGATGCCCCGGCAATCGGAGTCCCGGAAGAGAGTTTGACGAACCCGGTAATCGTCCCCAGGACCGGCGGGGCTTGCGTCACATTCTCATAGATTGCGTCGGAGAATACGGGCGCGTTGAAGCCGTCCGCGACGCTCACCTTGACCGTGTAGTTGCCCGGCGACGGCCATTTGTACGTCTCGGAACTCGTGACGGTTCCCGTCGCCGGCATCGGCGGGCTCACGGTGATGTTCCCGTCCCCCCAATCCCACTTGAACGTCAGGCTGTCCGTGGACTCCGGGTCGGACGAGGTGGCGGTGAACGCCTGGGTGACGTTCGTGAAGGTGCTCCGGAACGTCCCGCCGGAGATGACCGGTTTGGTCGGCGGTTGATTCGGGGTGATCGTGCCGGCGTACTGCAGATCGAAGAACAGCGGGTTCGCGCCCCAGAACGCGTCCATCTGGCGGTACGGATGGGCATTCCAGTCGCCCCACCCCGTCCACAGATCGGTCCGGTACGCCCATTCCCCGTACGGGAAGATGTAGATGATGTACGTCGCGCTTTCATAGTTGAGCTTTTCAGCGGCGCGAACAATGGACTGTCGCTGAGTGGGATCCGTCGCCGCGAGATGATCGACGTACAGCTGGTTGTAGGTCGCGTTGTTCCAGTAGTTGTCGTTCCAACCGTCCAGCGTGTAGCCCGATTCGATTGACAAGAGGTAGTTCGGATCCGGGTCCCCGGACCAGTACCAGATGTACGTGTCCGTTTGCCCGCCGTAGACTTCGGCGGAGAGCGCGTCCTCCGCGAGCGGGACCACGTCCAATTTGATTCCGATCCGCGCCCATTCGGCCGCTAGGTAAGCCCCGGTCTGTTGTTCCTGAGGGAACTCCAGGCGGACGTCCATCTTGAACTCGAGATGCTGGCCTGCGGGCACCACCTTTGTCACGTTTGTCGGGTTCGGGCACAGACACGCGTTCGTCTGGATGCTGAGGGGGATGTCGCTACTCGCGGCCCGATACGTGCCGGTCGAGTCGCTCCAGGTCGCAGTGTACCCCGCCGCGTCGAGCAATGCGTTGGCCGCCGCGATGTCGAACGTCAGGTTCGCACCGGGATCGGATGTGGGGTCGTACCACCATTCGGGCGTGATCGGAGACATCAGCGAATCGCCGCGGACTCCCTTGCCTTGGTAGATGGTGCTCACGATGTAGTCTTTGTTCGTCGCCATCGCCATGGCGCGTCGGACGTTCACATCCCAACGGGCCGGGTTCAGGGGCGTGTTCTTGTTGCCCGGGTCCGATTGTTCGATCCCGATCTCGTTCCAGTACTGGGTGCTGAGCAAACCCTCTTGGGTGCCGATGTTCGGCTGCCCGATGACCGTCCCGATGCCGGCGGAGGTCATCTTGGCGAGATCGATGTCCCCTCGGAGGAGCGAGATGGCCATCGTGCTCTCGTCCTGGAACTGCTGGAGATAGATGTTGTCGATTTGAGTCGGGGCGATTTGGTTTCCCACCGGGTGGTAGTTCGGATTCTTGAACAAGTGGAGCGCTTCGGCGGGCTGGTTCTGGTACTCCGTGTAGATCGCGGCGTCCGCGACGAACGGCCCCGTCCCGATCGGGTTCGGGTTCGCGAACGAGTATTGCGCCTGCTGAGGCGAAACCCCCTTCCACTGGGCTTCCTGAATGATTGGCACGAACAACGATTTTCCGGGAACGAAGGGTCGATCGAAGTACACGGTGACGTTCCAAGGGGCATTGCTGTACGCCCCGCAGCCCTGTTTCGGGTACTTGCCGGAACACTGAACGACTCGGTTCATGTACGGCTCGAACGCCCAGAGATGGAAGATGCTCTGGCTGTTGTAGTTGATCGAGAACACGACATCGTCGACGGTGAAGTCCGTGCCGTCGTGCCACTTCACGCCCGGTCGAATCTCGTAGGTCCAGTTCATGCAGACCGCGTCGCACGATGCGCTCAGTGCGAGATTGGGAACATAGTTCCCATCTTGGTCGAACGAAAACAGGTAGTCGTAAATGAGGCCGTACAAGAGATACGACGGATCATTCAGACCTTGGAAGGGATTCAGGCTGTCGACCGATTCGAGGAACCCGATGCGCAGATCCGCCGAGGTAGCGTTCGGCTTCGGCGTCGTCCCCTCCCCGCTGAGCGGGGCCGCAGCTCCGATGGACTGCATCGAGAGCATCAGCACGACAAGGCCACAGATCAAGGCGACGACGCCCGATTTCGTGGAGACTCCTCCCGCCCCGGCGCGGACCTCAAGAAAACTCTCGGCCCGCTCCATAGAAGGGATGCCTGGCAGCCATTAAATAGATTGCCAGAGTGCCGCCCAAAGAGAGCCTGAATAAACCTCCTCATGGGATTGCCGATTACTGTCCATCGATTCGGCATCGATCCGGAAACCAAAAGTCAAGCCCGTGCCAACCACGCGTGGGCGCGCCGAGAATGGGACGGCCTCGCGTCGCACGCAGCCCGGCTTTGGGTTGCGCGGCTGCTCTGACGATTCTTCATTGAGATAATTTTGCCCGGAACGGTTTTATAAAACCTCAGAGTAGGGTCAGGCCGCGCGGACGCGGGCCACCGGCCCGAAGGAGTCTGCGAAACGATGGACGAGGACGAAGAACCCGGCAGTCAACGAAGCGAGGCGAGAGATGGAGCTCTGGCTCGTCTGCGCCCTCCTCACGGTCGTGTGCTACGGCGTGGGCGAGGGCCTGTCAAAGGAGCCGACGGTCCGGCTAGGATCAGCCCGGATGCTCGTCCTGTACGCCCTCGGTAACGCGCCCATCTACGCCGCGTGGTTCTTCCTCGGGTCCGGCTGGACGCGCCTCACGCCCGGGGGGCTCGCGCTCGGCATCGCGAGCGGCGTCTGCGGTGCCCTCGGGACCGCCTCTTGGTTCCGCGCGATGGAATCCGGCACCGCCTCGGTCGTGAGCGGATTCACGGCCGCGTACCCCGTCATCACGGTCGCCGCCGCGGTCGCGATCCTCGGCGCGTCGCTCGTCCCGCTGCAGGTCGTCGCGATCGCACTCCTGATGATCGGCGGGGTCCTCCTCGGCGTCTACGATCACCCGGGCCATGCGGCCGTCGGCCG
>DASPXQ010000101.1:0-3039 GCA_035637195.1 Thermoplasmata archaeon
GATCTCCTTGCCCATGCCGAACCCTCCCGTCATCGAGGAGATGATGAGCGGCGCCTCGAGCTTCTTCCCGAGGAACTTCACTCCGACGTCGACGTCGTCGAGGTCGATTTCCGGGAGGGCGCGATGGACGAGCTTCACGTCATTCCAATAGTTGTACTCCGCGGAGACGTTCTCTTGGAGGATGATGTTGACGTGCTCCGCCTTGCGCTGTTCCGTCTTCGACGGCTCCGCCATCTAGGGACCTCGCGTCACGCGGGTGCCGACGACCCGCCGGCCCCGCAGGGCATCCCGGACTCGGTTCTTTACGTTACCGTTGACGATGAGGCACTCGCCGACGTGCGCGGAGATCTCGACCATCCGACGCACCTTTTGCTCGACTCCGCCCGTGACGTCTGTCCGCGGGGACACGACGAATTCGATCCGCCCCAACTCCGACGGCCCCACCGCCTCGAGGAACCTCGCGGCCCGCCGTCCCTTCGGATCCGCCGTGAAGATGCCGTCGACGTCGGCGACGAACACGGCCCGCTCCGGCCGGAACGCACGCGCCAGTTCGAGCATCAGGAGGTCGCCGGAGCAGACGGAGAAACCGCGGCGGACATCGCGCACGACGTCGCCGAACGTCACCGGAGTGAAGGCCATCGACGAGAACTCGAGGAAGGGGGTAAGGTCGATCGACGACACGCGGCCGTCGTCGAGGCTCAGCACCGCCGAAGGCGGAATCGGGACCGCGGCCAAGCCGGCATCGATCAGCGCGTCGACCACGAGCGCATCCAGCGCCTTCACGTCCGCCTGGACGCGAGCCGCGGCGGACCGTTTCGCCACCGTGGCACCGCCCTCATGCAGCTTGTGCTTCCGAGCGAGGATGTGACCGTACGAACCCGCCCCATGCACGACGAGCAGCGGCTTCCGGACCGCGGCGAGCTCCCGTGCGAGCCGGCGGATGGCGGCACGTCGAGGCGTCCGGAGGCGGGTCTTGTCCGTGAGGACGCTCCCGCCGAGCTTCACGAGGAGCATGTTGGCGGCCCAGGCTCGGCCCGTTCTTAATAGTTTCTTGACTAACGAAACGAAATCGTAATAGCGGCGGCCGGACGTGTTCGAGTGAAGGGACGACCACGACGCCCGCCCGATGGACCGTATGGGTCCTCGCTCTGACGAGCCTCTTCTTCCTGGCCCTCGGTATCACACTCATGGAAACCTGGGCGTTCCCCGACGTCTCTTGTTCCGGAGGCGGGTGCCTGATCACGCAAAACCGGGTCACAATCCCGGCGATTCTGATTGGATCCTTCGTGGGAAGCGTCGCGCTCGCGGTTTCCATGTGGCGCCGGAGAGGTCTCCGCGGACGCAGAATTGACCAGGCAGGGCAGACCATGTCGACGATCACAGGCCCTCAAGCCGTATCGGCGGCTTCGGAGCGGAGGAATTCCACCGCGATCACGATCGTCGTCGGGGTCATCGGTTTGAGCGTCATCCTATCGTATGAATGGGGATCGGCGATCCCTGGGTTCCGGTCGGACGCGCCGAACATCGTCTTGCTCGGCATCCTCGTGGCGGCCGTCGTCTACCTCATCATTGGGTATTCGGGCTCGGGCCTGTTCCGTCGTCGGCTCTGCCCATCATGTGGCCCCGGCATGCCGATCGACGCGTTATTCTGCCCTTATTGCGGCCACCGACTCTTGCCGGCTTAGGCATTGGGCCGAGGGTGCAACTGCTCGACGACCACCGCCCAACCATTGCACGATTTCGTCGCACTCGGGTATCAACTCCGGCGAGATGAGAGCGAGGCCGCGAAGAATTAAATAGCGCTCGCCCCTTCGAGCGGCCCCTCCACCATGACGCGGAAGCCCGGAAGCATGTATCGCGAGATCCGCGGCCAGGCCTACACCCGGAAGGAGTACATGGGCGGCGTGCCCGGCATCCGGATCAGTCAGTTCGACATCGGCGATCTCCGCGCGACGTTTCCGGTGAAGATCCACCTCGTGGCACGGGAGGCGTGTCAGATCCGGCACATCGCCCTCGAATCCGCGCGCATTTCCGCCAATCGGTACATCGCGAAGAAGGCCGGCAACGCATACCACCTGAAGCTCCGGCTCTACCCGCACAACGTGTTGCGGGAGAACAAGATCGCGACGGGCGCAGGGGCCGACCGCATTTCCGAGGGCATGCGCGCGGCGTTCGGCGCAGCGGTCGGCACGGCGGCCCGAGTCAAGCCGGGCACGAAGATCTTCACGATCTCGACAACCGAGGACCACGTCGAAGACGCGAAAGAGGCGCTCCGAAAAGGCGGCGTGAAACTGCCGACTCCGTGGTACCTCGAGATCCAGAGGGAGAAACGGAAGCACTAGCCCGGGGCACAGGTTTTTCTCGCGCCGCGGGCTCCCACCCCGCTCATGGGCGATACGGATCGTCTCCTGGACGTAATCCGGGGCCGAAACGCGAGGACGGTCGGGCTCCAGTTTCCGGTCGGCCTCCGCACGAAGGCGGTCGAACTTGCGCAGGAGCTCGAATCGAAGGCCGGCATCGCGTGCCTCGTCTCGGCGGACCCTTCGTTCGGCGCGTGCGACGTCCCGGACATGCCAGTGGACCTGATCGTCCACCTGGGCCACGCGCCGATGCCCCACCTCCGATACCGCAACGTGTTCTTCTACGACCTCCCCGGCCCACCGCTCACCTCGATGGACTTCGTCGATGCCGCGGAGCCCTTGCTCCCGGGGCGGATCGGCCTCGTGACCACGACGCAGTACCGCCACTGGCTCCCGAAGATCCAGGAACGGCTCGAGGGGAAGGGCCACGTCGTGCGGATCGGCGATCCGGACCGACGCGTGGCATACGCCGGCCAGCTCCTCGGGTGCGACTACCACACCGCGACCGTCATCGAGAGAGACGTCGACGGATACCTGTACGTCGGCACGGGAGACTTCCATCCCCTCGGCGTCGCGATCCTGGTCGACAAGCCTGTGATCATCGCGGACCCGGAGAGAGGGACCGCGCGAAGCCTCGCGGAGGTGAAGGACCGCATCTTGCGGCAGCGGCATGCGGCGA
>DASPXQ010000102.1:0-2422 GCA_035637195.1 Thermoplasmata archaeon
AATGTGACGTGGTCGATTTGGGACCACGGGGCCGTCCCGTCCTGATTGCGGACCGTGAAGAGGATGGCGGTGGCGGTCTGGGCATCCGTCCAGTCGTTCTCGAACACGTTCCCTTCGATGACCACCCGGCGAGCGTTCTTCAGCTCGAAGAGGTTCTTCACGCTCCAGTGCGTCCCGGCGTAGCTCGGGTCGTCGAGCTTCCAGGAGAGGGGCTTGAAGAAGTGGTTGTGCCGCACGACGATGTCGGCGGGCACGAGGCCCGGGACCGAGGGATCCGCGCCGCCGAACATGAGGTTCTCGCCCGCTCCCTCGAGCTCGTTGTTCACGATCGTGAAGGGCCCCGCCCCGCTCCAGCCGGCGAGGGCTTGCGAGTCCGCGCCGACCTCCTTGAAGTCGGCGACGATCGAATCGTACACGCTCACGCTGACTCCGTTCATCGCGATGCCGCGGCGGCTCCCCGCGGCCGCGTCGCCGTGGATGTAGCAATGCTCGATGACGATGTCGTGCGGCTGCTGGTCCACAGCCGACTCGGTTCCATCGCCGAGCAAGATGACGTTATAGAGGAACGTCCCCGGGGTCGGCGCAATCTCGAGCCCGACGAACCGGTAGTGGTGGGCTCCCGCGGCCGCGACGAACACGGATCCGCCGGGCGCGTCGACTCTCGCGAGCCGCGGGACGTCCGAAGTCCGTATGCGCGTACCGGGCGGCGGGAGCGCCGAGTCCAGCGTGCTCGTTCGGATGACGATGAACGCGCTCCCGGTCTTCGCGGGCAGCGTGAACGAGCCGGTGTAGGTCGCCCCGGCCGCGAGTTGGATTGTGTCCCCAGGCTGAGCTTGGTCGAGGGCCTGCTGTAAGTCGCCGCCCGGCGCGACGTCGATGACGGTCGTCGGCGAGACCGCAGGACCCCGAGACGCGTTGGTCGACGGGAGCGTGGCGGCGAGGAGCGATACAAGAATCGCGACTGCGAGGAAACCCGAACGGCCGGAGGGGGCGATGGTTGAAGGCACCGCCGGGCGCTAAGGCGACGCGACAGAAAAAGCTCGCGAGTCATCTGGAGAATGCAGGCGGCGCGGAGATTCGGGCATATGATTATCTACGGTCGACGGACCATGCCGCGCCTCGCGGGGTGGAATCGATGGCGAAGGTTTCTGGATTCACGGGCTTGAGGAAGATCGGTGTGCTTGTCTTCGCGCTGGCGGCGGTCGCGGTCCTCACGGCGCCGTCCGCGGCCGCGGTCAATCCGAATCGCTACACGGTGACGCCGCTCGTGTCGAACAACGGGGTCCCAGGAACGACCACCGATACGAACCTCGTGAACGCGTGGGGGCTCGTCGCGGGCCCGACAACGCCTTGGTGGGTTGCTGACAACGGCGTGGACGCCTCGACGCTGTACAACGCCGTGGGCGGCAAAGTTCCGCTCACCGTCGGCGTGGCGGGGGCGCCGACCGGCCTCGTGTTCAATGGCGATGCCACGAGCTTCCTCATCGGCGGGGCCCGTGCGCGGTTCATCTTCTCGACGGAAAGCGGGACGATCGCAGGATGGAACGGGACCGGCGCGGCCCAAGTGATGGTGGATCAATCGGGCGCAGGCGCGATCTACAAAGGGCTCGCGATCGCGTCGACGGCGACGGGCTTGCAACTCTACGCGACGGATTTCGCCAACGGGCGCGTCGATGTCATCGACGCGACCTGGGCCCTGCAGACCGCGAGCGGGTTCGTCGACCCGAAGCTCCCAGCCGGGTATGCACCGTTCGGGATCCAGACGATCGAGACGCGGATCTTCGTGACGTACGCCAAGCAGGGCGAGGGAGCCGACGAAGTCGACGGGCCCAGCCTTGGATTCGTGGACGCCTACGATGTTGACGGGAATTTCCTCGTCCGCGTCGCGCAGCGGGGCCAGCTGAATGCGCCCTGGGGCATTGCGATGGCGCCGGCGAGCTTCGGCGTCTTCGGCGGAGACCTGCTCATCGGCAACTTCGGGGACGGCCACATCAACGCGTACCAGGAACAGCCCGACGGCACGTTCGAGTTCGTCGGTGGCCTGCGGACGACCGATGGCCAGCGGCTCGCGATCGACGGACTCTGGGCCTTGCAGTTCGGACACGGGGCCACCGCCAACGGCCCGACGGACACGCTGTTCTTCACCGCCGGCCCGAACGACGAGGAGGACGGACTCTTCGGCTCCATCCGGGCCGCGTAGCCGGACCTCGGAGCGGGTCCCGACCTGGGACTCAGCCCTGAGAATGAGCGGGCAACCGTTAAGTCGTCCGGAGGCGAAGGCCCGGCGTCGCAGAGCGGAGAGCCGATGCCGGATGTCGTGCAGCTCAAGTCGAAGATCTGCCTCGTTGGCGAGGCGGCGGTCGGCAAGACGTCCCTGATCCGCCGGTTCGTCCTGGACCAGTTCGACGACTCCTACATCCGG
>DASPXQ010000103.1:0-2184 GCA_035637195.1 Thermoplasmata archaeon
GCGGTGAAGACCTCGCCGCTCATGACCCGTTGCAACACGACGGGTGGCGAGGCCTCGGAGCGTGCGGTCCCTTCCCGCAGCTTGCGCCCGCAGACCCGGCACACCGCGGCGTCGGGCTTGTTCAGCGAGAAGCAACCGGAACACCGGAGTGGTTCGACCATCGTCCACCTAGGGGCTGATGACGGAGGTAACTTGGAACCGGCCGTCCTCGAACACGAGGGCGGAGAACCCGGTCTTGTGGTGGGATCCCCGCATCTTCACGACGCGGATCCGCCGCTGCACCTCGACGTCGGAGATCGAATGCATCTTGAGCTCGAGGATGCCGTCCGCCAGGAAGGTCTCGTCGCGACGCGGCTGCGGCGCCTCGATCCCGAGGAACGGCGCGTCGGACGCCGCCTCCGCCAGGATGACCGTCGTCGCGCCGAGGTCCCGGAGCCACTCGAATAGCCGGAACAGGTCCGTACGCCGGTCCTCGAACTTCGCGAGGACCTCGAGGGCCTCGAGCGAGTCGATCACGACGAGGTCGACGCCATCGATGTCCTTCTTGGTCTGTAACGTGCGGCGCAGGAACTCCATCCACGGTTTGGTCGCGCTCTTACCGATTTCCTTCTGGATCGTGGCGACGTCGAGGATGTGCACGTCTCCCCGGACGGCCTCGACGTCGAAGCCCATCGCCGCCATCTGCGCCTCGAGGCTCCTCCGTGTCTGTTCGAGGGAGACGTAGAGGCACTTCGCGCCGCGTTCGTGGGCGTTCCCATGGAGGATTGCGTAGGAGAGTGAGGACTTCATCGTCCCCGGCAAGCCGGAGATCAGGAGGACGTGGCCGACCGGGAACCCGCCGCCGAGGGCGTCGTCGAGGCCGTCGATGTAGGTCTGGATCTTCGCCGTCTCCAAGGCCTCACTTCCACTTCGCGCGCGTGAGCGTGATACGACACGGCCGTCCGAAGCGCTCGAGCTTCCAATCGAAGTCGGCGTCCAGCCGGATCCGGAGCATCTCGGCCAGGGCGAATGCGCGGATGCAATGGACCGGTAGGCCCTCGTCGTGGCGCATCGTGCAGACGCGGCGATAGACGCACTTGTCCCCGATCTCCGCGTGGACGGAGTCGCCGTCGCCCCGAAATACGCTGTCGCTGCTGTCGAAGAGGCCGCCCTCGTCCCCGGCCTGCATGTATTGCCGGCACGCCTCGGCCGGGTCGTCAGGCGCTTGGAACCGCGGCATGTTCGTGGTCAGGAACTTGCGGAGGCCTTCCTCCTCGATCGTCCGAAGGAAGAGCGGCGCGTTCCCCAGCATCTCCGAGGCGCGGAGCATCCCGTACACGAAGAAATCGAGCAACCGTTGCAGTCCTTCTTTCGTCGACGGCATGGCTCACATCGACCTCATCCGGCACTCGCCCGGAGGATTTCCTCGACTTGCTTCGCCGCGCGCTCCATCGCCATGAGCACGAGCCCGAGGTTCGCGTCGTCGTAGACCAGCGCCACGAGGAAGGCTTCCTCGCCCGCGCCGAGGCTGAGGAGCTTTCCCTGCTCCGACTCGACGATCGCCCGCACGAACCGTCCCTGCGAGAGCTGGATCGTGGCCATCTCCGACGTCCCGACGATCGCGGCGGTCATCGCCGCGACGATCTTCGGGTCGACGCCGTCCGGCAAGGTGTGCGTCACGACGAGCCCGTCCCGCCGCACGACCGCGGCGGACTTGATGTCCGTCAGGTGCGAGAGCTCGTCGATCGTCTCTTCGATTCGCTCCCAGAGGTCCGTCACACGGTCACCTCTTGGGACCGCAATATCTCCGAGATCGCATGGACGGCTTTGTCGACGCTGAGCAAGATGAGCCCCATGTTCGCCTCGTTGCGGACCATCGTGACCAGGATCGCCTCTTCGCCCGCGCCGGTCGCCATCATCTTCCCGATGTTCGTGTCGACGATCGACTGACTGAATGTGCCGAGCCCCATTTCCCCGGCAGCCATCTCGGACGTCCCGACGATCGCCGCGGACATCGCCGCGATCTTCTTCGGGTCCATCGACTTCGGGAGGGCGTGGGCGATGAGGATGCCGTCCCGCCGGGCGATCGTCACACCGAGGATGTCCGGGACCCGGCGCAGCTCGGCCAGGACGGCCCGCAACCGCACGCTCGGATCGTCGGCCATCTCACCTCACCCCGATGATCATCTCGGCGAGCAGGAGGAG
>DASPXQ010000104.1:0-5711 GCA_035637195.1 Thermoplasmata archaeon
TCGGCCCGACGAGGCCGATCGCGCCGTCCGGGATGGCGACGCTCAGGTCGTCCACCGCGCGGATCTCGCCGAAGACCTTCGTCAGGCCGGAGGTCTCAACGAGCATCGGGACCCGCCTCCGGAGGGACGATCGGCTTCCGCTTCCGCCGCCGGAACAGGAAGATGACGAGCAGGAGCGCCGAGATCGGCAGGGTGACGAGCAGGATGATGTCCACGACCGAGAGGCCCGCCGGCCGTGCGCCGTACGAATACGACTCGAGCGTCAGACCCGCCACATGCGTGCCGTTGGCGTACGCGTCCCGCTTCACGTAGTTGCCTGCGACAGGGGAGAAGTATGCGGTCTCGTTCGCGCCCGCGGTCGGCACGATCCCAGCGAGCCCTGCGAATGACGTGAGGGTCTGGTTCATCTCGACGACGGCGAAGGTTCCCGCGTCGACCGTGACGTTCGTCGCGGCGACGATCTGCCGCGTCCAGTTCCCGGCGACCGTCGTCTCGTTCTCCGAGGAGATCGGCGGCCCGAGGCCGCTCACGGTCGTGTTCACGACGAGGTGCGACGTGAAGGCCGCCGCGGAGGCGTTCCCGACGCCGAGGTCGAACGGAGGGATGGAGGCGTAGGCGGTCGTCGCGTTCACCCGCACGCCGGCCGAGATGTCGATCGACCCGAAAATGTACGAGAGCGTCGCGACGTACGTCGTCGTGCCGATGGAGGCGACCGGCAGGTACGATTGCGTCTCCCAGAGTTCCGTCACGGCCGACGTGAAGGACCCGGTGACGGATACGCCGCCCGGCAGGCCCGGAGCGGAGAAGGTCCCGTTCAGGAAGCCGGTGGTGCGGGTGTCGACGCGGACCACGGATACGGTTTGCCCGGCGATGACCGCGGACTCCGTGCTCGCCACCGCGGTATCCGCGCGGCCGAGCAGGCCGAAGGAGAAGTTGCCGACCTCGCTCGCGTTGACTCCCGGGAAGGACTCGAGGGATCCCCGCAGATCGTAGATCCAGCGATCCCCCGGCGCGTACGTGGGCTTCTGCGCCGCCGCGGATGCGGGGGATGGCCCGTTCACGGTGGCGAACGCGAGGAGAAAGCCAAGCGAGAAGGCGAACACGTGCCAATGCATTCGACCGGGGGTCCGGAGGCACGAAGGAGCCGGTAGGCAAAAGGCTTTCTTGGCGACACCGGAGCGGTGCGCCGGTTGGCTCTCGAACTGAGAAAAAAAGGGAGGGCGGGGAGATCGCCCTCCTCCGGGGTCCGTCTCACCTCGTCGCGGTCCCGGCCCTCGCTTTGCGGACGTTGCCAATCCCCGGGACGAGCGCCTTGACGGCCTTCGCCAAGGTATGGAACACCCCGACGGATCCCGCCTCGCGACGTCTCCGTTGCTTCGCCGGGGCGCCGCTCGCCTGCGCGAACAGGAACTCCGGCCCAACCCCGGGCCCGTATTCCTGCCGGACGTACGCGGCGATTTCGGCGAACCGACGCGGCTTCATGCGTTCCTCGATAACGGCGCTTCCGTACATTGCCATCATAGTGTGGTTCTCCTAGGCGCCCTTTCCAGACGCCTAGAGGGCCGAAGGATGCGGGGACCCATGTGCGTAGTTCAGTGGGTACACTGTAACTCCGCGAAATCGGGGTGCGGCTCGGCCGTCGGCCCATACGTTCTTACGCCCGCATCCCGCTGTGCAGGGAGCCGGTGCCCGTCGTGCGCCTGACGGCGAAAGAGCGCATCCTGATCCACCTCGCGGACTACGCGAAGTACGCGGACGTCGTCGAGGTGACGCCGGAGATGGGGCAGGAAGGCATCGCGCGCGCGGCCGGCATTTACGTGCAACACGTGCGGCAGTTCCTCGACCCGCTCCTGAAGGAAGGCTTGGTGCGGGAGCGGACCGCGCACGTCAAGGGCCACCGCCGGCGGCTCAAGGTGTACGACCTCACGGATTCCGGCCGGCTTGCGGCCTCTCGGCTGGGCGAGGAGATGCGCGACGAACGGGTCCGCGTCCGAGACGCGGCCGGCGTGCGCGACGCGACGATTGGCGACATCCTGCGGGAGACGAAGGGGCGAGTGCCGTTCGGTCGGCTCGTCCGCGCGGCGCTCCAAGGCGAGACACTCGACCTCGCCCCGGCCGAGGCCGGACCGCCAAGCGGGTTCGTCGAACGGCTCGCGGAGGTGCCGCGCCTCCAGGCGTTCGTCGGTCGGCGCGCAGAGCTCGACGTCCTCACCGCTCCCGGTTCGGGACCGCGGGTCTTCGTCGTTCGGGGCGTCCCCGGGATCGGGAAGTCGAGCCTCGCGGCGAAGGCGTGCGAGCGGCTCCGCGGCACGCGGAACCTGTTCTGGCACCGCATCCGGCCGTGGGACACGCGAGAGGCGATCCTCGCGGACCTTGGGACGTTCCTGACGCAGCTGGGCCGCCCGGGGCTCGCCTCCGTACTCTCGCGAGGGGAGACGGACCGCGCGGACCAAGTGGTGCGGGAAGACCTCTCCGGGACGAACTCGTTCCTCGTCTTCGACGAGGTCCACGAGGCCTTGCCGGAGGCCCTCGCGTTCCTCCGGTTCCTGAAGGACGCCGTGGCCGCCGCCGCGGACGTCCGGGTGCTCCTCCTGACGCGCCAGACGCTCCCGATATACGATCGCCGGGACGTCGCGGTCGCGGGCCTCGTGCGGGAGATCGACCTGACGGGCCTCGACTCGAACGAAATCGGGGAGATGCTCGCGGCCGACGCGGACGCCCCGGCCCTCCGGCCTCTCGCAGACCGCCTCGGCGGCCACCCGCTGTTCCTCGAGCTGCTGCGGTCCGCGGGCCGCTCCGACATGCGGTCCGCCGCCTTGCACGACGTGCGACGGTTCATCGAAGAGGAGGTGTACAGCCGCCTCTCGGACGCGGAGCGGACGATGATGAAGGTCGCCTCCCTCTACGAGGTCCCGGTGCCCCGCGACGCGTTGCTCGTGGACCCGCGGGCCTCCCACGACGTCCTGATCTCGCTCCAGAACCGTGCGCTCCTCACGAGGCTCGGGGACGACGCGTACGGCGCCCACGAAGTGATCCGGGACTTCTTCGCCTCCGTCCTGACGCCTGCGGAGCGACGGGCGCTCGCGCCGTTCGCGGTCGAACAGCTCCACCGCAAGGCAGAGCAGCACCGGGAGACTGGGGATGCGGTCGCATGTGTCCACGCGTTGTCGAACGCCTTCCGCCTCGCGGGCGACGAGGCCGTACGGGCGATGCTCGCGGAATCGCTCGGCGACGCGGACGAGCGGATCGGAGACCTCCCGAGCACCTTGATCGCGTACAAAACCGCGTTGAAGCTCGTGACCGAGCCGGAGACCCGCGCCCGGCTCCATCGCAAGGTCGCGATGGCGCTCCAGGCCCGGGGCGAGACGACGACCGTCCTCGGCGAGATCGAGCAGGGGCTCCAAGCGCTCGGGGGGCGCTGGAGCGTGGAGGCCGCGTGGCTCGACCTGGTGCGGGCTCGGGTCGCGCTCCGCCTCGAGGAGTGGACGGAAGCGCGAGAGCACGCGGACCGGGCGATCCAGACGTTCCGCGCGTTCGATGACGCGTACGGCATGGGGCAAGCGTTGCTCGCTCGCGGGCAGATTGAGGTCGATGCGGACGGCGGACGGCCGGAGGAGGCGGAACGATATCTCGAGGACTCCCTCCGTTTCGCGCCCGTCGCGGGCGGCGAGGCGTTCACGGCCCGCGCGCATCTCGAGATGGCCCGCAATCTCGCGTTCCGGCTCGTGGATCCTGCGGGCGCATTCCGGCACGTGGAGGCGGCGGAATCGCTCGTCGCCGACAGCCGCGATCCGCACATCGAGCGGTCCCTCCGCATGCTCCAGGGTTGGATGGAACTCGACTTCCGAGGGGACTACGCGGCGGCGGGGAAGCATTTCCGGGAGGCGATCGAGATCGCGCGGCGCACTCATGCGGCGCAGACCATCGCGTTCGCCCGCTTCGCGCTCGCGCACAACGCGTTCTTCGAAGGGCGCGCGGACGAGGCGCGTCGCGAGCTCGCGGACATCGCGGACGAGATCGGCCGCCTCGGCTACGCGAACTACGTCGTCGAGTGCTGGTGGATGATCGCGCAATGCAGCATGTGGGACGACGATCGCCTCGGGTTCCAGGACGCGATGGCACGCCTTCGACGTCCGGAACTCCAGAGGGCCCTCGAGTCGCGTCCCTTCCACGCGGGCGTCGTGACGGGCATAGAACGGCTGCTCCGAGGAGATCGGGACGGGTCGCTCGCCGCATTCCGGGACGCCGTCCGGGCCTCGGAAGAGTCCTTCCGGTTCGACGAGACGTCCCCCGTGTTCTTCACGGAATTCTTCCTCGGCGTCGCGCTCGGCGCGGTCGGTCGGGATGATGAGGCCGTCGAGCACATCCGGAAATCGGAGGCGTTCCTGAGGAGTCGGCGGCTCGAAGGCCGGTTGCCGGTGATCCCGGAAGCGTACCGGCGCTTTACCGCTTTCCTTCGTCAGGCGAGTGGTCGTCGAGGATAGGTCGTTTCCCCTTCGCCTCCGCGATCTGCACTTTCAGGATGAACAGGCGACCGATCAGCCAGTCGAGTTCTCGGAGTTGGTCTTCCGGCTTCAGCCGCCCGATCTTGTCCAAGATTGCCTCCAAAACCTTCGTAAAACTCCGTACGTGGAACACGTCCTCCCCCGTGCCGTCAATCGGAGAGGTGACGAAAAGGCTTTCGGTAATTCTAGCTCAGCCCGGCCCGCGGCTTCGCCCCGCATCGGTCTCGAGACCGCGCCGGACCTCGTCGAGCAACCCCTCGAGGATCTCGATCGGATACGCGGACTTGCGATTGAACTGCGGGCCGCCGACCATCACCTTGAATCCGGCGCGAGCGAGGTCCGCCCGATGCCGCTGCAACCCCTGGAAATCGACCGGATTTCACGGGGCAGCGTGATCCCGGACTTCCGTTCCACGAGGTACATCTGCACCCAATTCGGGTCGAGCATGCCGTTGACGGCCTTCGGATCGATCCAGCGGCGTCGCGCGATCCGGCAGCCGGGCATCCCAACCGCGAACCACACTTCCGCCTCCGAGCCGCCGCAACGAGTCGATCCCGAAGGGAACCTTATATGTTCCCGGCCCTACCGCCATCGATGCAAGACAAGGGACCGTTCGACATCCTCGGCCTCGATCCTACCCTGGTGCGGGCCGTCCACGCCCTCGGCTACGAGGCGCCGACGCCGATCCAGCGCGAGGGGATCCCGCCGATCCTCGCGGGCCGCGACGTGATCGGCACGGCCCAGACCGGTTCCGGCAAGACGGCTGCGTTCCTGCTCCCGATCCTCCAGCGGTTCCTGCACGAGCCGGCCCGCGGCACCCGCGCCCTCGTGCTCTCGCCGACGCGCGAGCTGGCGGCGCAGATCGAGACCGCGTTCCGCGGCTTTGCGAAGGGGACGCGACTCCACGCGCATGCGGTATACGGCGGTGTCGGCATGGCGCCGCAGGAGCACGCCCTCCGAGGCGGGGTCGACGTCGTCGTTGCGACGCCGGGACGGCTGCTCGACCACATGTCCCGCCGGAACGTGGACTTCCGAGCGCTGAAGGTCCTCGTCCTCGACGAGGCGGACCGCATGCTCGACATGGGATTCCTGCCCGACGTCCGGAGGATCGTCGACGCCCTGCCGAGGGATCGCCAGACCCTCCTCTTCTCCGCGACGATGCCCGAGGAGATCGTGCTGCTCTCCCGGACGATCATGCGCACCCCG
>DASPXQ010000105.1:0-8539 GCA_035637195.1 Thermoplasmata archaeon
CACCTCCTGGGCGAACTCCTTGCGGAGCGGATGGAACTTGAAGTCCTCCGGGAGGAGGATCCGGACGAGGTTCGGGTGGCCCGTATACTCGACGCCCATGAGGTCCCACATCTCCCGCTCGAGGAAGTCCGCCGCGTGCCAGAGGCCCGTGAGGCTGGCGATCTTCGGATCGTCGTATGGGATCTGCGCGTTCACCTGGACCATGCACCCGTTGTAGTAGTTCTCGATGTGGTAGATGCTCTCGAAGTGATCCTTCCAGTCGACCGCCGTGATGCACGAGAGGTGCTCGAATCCGAGGGTGTTTTTCAGGTACGTGCACACGTCGATCAGGTCCGCGCGGTCGATGACGATCTCCACGAGCCGCTCCCGGACGGCCTTCGCGTCCTTCAGCTTCGATGCGAATGCCGCCTTGAGGCCGGCGAGGACCTCCTTCTCGACCCCGGGCACGGGCCGGCCGGTGATGTGAGGAAGCGGCTTGGAGAGCGCGCTCATATCTGGATGACCTCCTCCTTCTTGAGCGCGTACTGGGTGGCGACGAACATGATCCCGAGGAACAGGAAGATCGAGAACTTGGCCACGGGCGATGCGGAACTCAGGAGGCCGCCCCAGGCGAAGGCCCAGAGGAGGAGGAAAATCGCCGCGACATCGAAGATGACGAAAATCAGCGCGAACATGTAATACTGAAAGTGGAACTGGATCTGCGCCTCGCCCTCCGGGACCTCGCCGCACTCGTACGTCAGGTCCTTAAGCGGCGTGGGATGGTCGGGTCGAAACAGCCTCGTCGCGAAGAACGTGCCGAGGGGGAACAACAGCGCGACGATGGCGAAAATGACCACGGGGACGTAGCTCTCCAGCGCCATCTTCGCGTCGTGGAAAAAAGGTCAGGCTATTAAACCTCTTGCTATGATGAGAGCGCCTCCATTCGGGAGGCGGACCCTGGAGCCCGGTCCCGGAGCATGGCAGAGAACGGACGGCCGTGGGACACTCTAAGCGGCGTCGAAATCCTCGCACAACCGTTTATATCGAGGTTCTCTGTTGATTCCGTCGCAATGGTCGTCGAGGGACGCCTTCCGCCGGGACAGCGCGAGGTCCGGAAGTGGCCGCGCCTCGATCTCGGCATCGTCCCGCGCTTCGATCCGAAAGCCTGGGACCTTCGCGTGGACGGGGAGGTCGAGGACCCGTTGCGCCTGACCTACGAGGAATTCCTCTCGCTCCCCAGGAAGACGGTCATGTCGGATTTCCATTGCGTCACCGGTTGGACGACGTTCGACAACGAGTGGGTCGGGGTGACGATTCGGGAGTTGGCGGAGCGGGCGCGCCTCAAGCCCAGCGGCCGGTTCGCGATGTTCCGGTGCGGCGATGGCTACACGACGTCCCATCCGACATCCATCCTCACCGACGACGATGTCCTGCTCGCCTATCAGTGGGACGGGAAACCGCTGCCGCTCGAGCATGGAGGGCCCGTCCGGCTGCTCGTGCCGAAGAGGTACGCGTGGAAGAGCGCCAAGTGGGTCCGCGCGATCACCTTCATGGCGGACGACGAACTCGGATACTGGGAGGTCCGCGGCTACAGCAACACCGCGGATCCCTGGACCGAAGACCGCTATTCCTTCTAGGAGCGTTTCGGGCAAAGTCCATTAGCCGACCGCTGTTAGCCGCGCCGAACTCCGTGGCGTCCCTCGCGAAAGTCGACGATCAATCCGGACCGCGACGGATGTCGTTCTTCGAGCATCTCGAGGAACTGCGGCAGCGGCTCAAGGCCGTGATGATCGTCGTCATTCTGCTCTTCGCCCTGTTCCTGACGACGGGGGTGGGCACAGTGACCATCGCGGGGACTCAAGTGCCCATGCTCGTCCCTGCCCTCGGGCCCGGGAGCAACAACGTCGCCACTCAATTCTTCTTCGGGATGAAGAGTTACCTCGTCCCGGATCGCGTCAATGGAATACCGCTCAACTTCAGCTTCGCCCCGCCCTGGGACGCCTACGTGGTCATGTTCAAGGTGGCGCTCTTCCTCGCGGTCGTCGCCGCTTCGCCCTTCATCGCCTACGAGATTGGCCAGTTCGTGGGACCCGCCCTGAAGCCGTCCGAAAGGCGCCTCATCTTTCGCGTCACGCTTCCCGTCCTCGCGTTGTTCCTCTCGGGGGTCACCCTGTGCTTCGTCGTGGTGCTTCCGTTCACGTTCAACCTGCTGTACTCCGTCCAGACCTCCCTCGGCGCGAATTTTCTGATCCTCTACGGGAACGATTTCATCGATTTCGTGATCTGGTTCACGCTCGCCTTCGGGCTCGCATTCGAGTTGCCCATCCTCATGTACGGCTTGTCGTACCTCGGAATCGTCCGATCGGACTTCTGGAAGAAATATTGGCGCTTCGCGACGATCGCGATCTTTCTCTTCGGCGCGATCATCACGCCGGACGGCAGCGGGGTGACGATGATGCTCGTCTCGATACCGATGCTCGCGCTGTACGTCATCGGCTACGCCGCGACGGCCCTGAGGGAGCGTCGCATAGCCCGTACGAAAAGCTCTTAAGACCGTCCAGCTTCGTCCGATTGTCTCCGCCATGGTTCCGTTCTCCGTCGGCAGCGTGGAGGCGCAGTTGCCAACAGGATTCGAGTACGTCATCCTGCTGATTATCATCGGCATCCTCCTTTTGTTCGGACCCCAGAAGTTGCCCGAACTCGCACGGGGCCTTGGCCGCGCCCTCGGAGAATTCCGGAGGGGGAAGATGGAGGTCGAGCGCCAGATCTCCGAGGAACTCACGACGATGGACGTTCGGGACACGCGCGCGCGGGTCGAGAAGGCCGCGGGCGTGCTCGGCGTCCCAGCGACGGGCCGGAGCGAGATGCAACTGAAGCTCGACATCGCACGCGCCGTCGACCGGGCGTCCGACGATCAGGTCGTCGGCGCGGCCCAGGCGATGGGCGTCTACAGCTCCGGCGCTGACGTGCAGCGGCTCAAAGAACAGATCATCAAGTCGCTCAACGTCTGATCGTTTCCTCCCTACGACGCGTACGCGCGTTACCTTTATCGGGGCCGACCGTTTACCCGCGTTCGTTCACGGGGAAGACGCATGGTGAGCCTCGATTATGCGTACCGTCGGCTCGTGAACACGCTCGGTCCGGAACGGGTCGCGCGCTCCGAATTCGAGCGGATGGTCTACAGCCACGACTTCGCGTCGCTCCCGAAGATCGCGCTGCTCCAGTGGCGGCTCTACCCGGATTTCGTGGCGCTTCCGCAGACCACAGAGGAGGTCGCGGCACTCGTCAACCTGTCCGATGAGAGCCAGCTTCAGATCACGCCGCGAGGCGGCGGTACGAGCTGGTACGGCGGCACCGTGCCGAACCGCGGGGGCGTGCTCGTCGACATGCGCAAGATGAACGCGATCCTCGGCCTCGACGCGGACGCGCGCACCGTGACCGTGGAGGCCGGCGCGACGTGGAAGGACATCGAGGACTACGTCGAGTCCAAAGGGTTCGCCCTCCCGGTCGTGCCGACGAATGCGATCGGGAGCACGATCGGCGGCGCGATCAACTCCGCGGCGACGGGCTTCGGGGGTGTTCGGAACGGGAGCCTTCGCGACGCGATCACGAACCTCGATGTCGTCCTGCCGGACGGCCGCATCCTGAAGACCGCGCCGACGGCCGACGCGGGCGGCTCGCTGGCGGATCTCACCCCTCTCTTCTTCGGCGCGGAGGGTACGCTCGGCATCATCACGCGGGTGACGTTGCGACTCGTCCCCAAGCCGGACGTCGTCAAGCCGATCGCCTATGCGTTCCCCGGGCTCGCCGCGGGCGCGCGATTCCTGAAAGGCCTCCTCGACGCGGGCCTCAGTCCGCATCACGCGATCCTGATCGACCGGGAACACTTCGTGTTCGAACGGGCGCTTCGGCCGGACAGCCCGGACCCGGCGCCCATCGCCCTTGTCGCCGTCCGGGGGGCGAAGGACGACGCGGCGGACCAAGAGCGGACCGTCGATGGCATCGCCTCGAAGGAAAAGGCCACGAAGCTCTCGCCGGAAGTCGCGGACCGGATGTGGCGGGAGCGATACAACAACTACAGCGCGCGCCGGCTGAGTCGGGGCTTGATCGTCTCCTACAACCTCGTGCCGGTCTCCCGTCTGCCCGAGGCGGTCGAGAGGGCCGCGGAAATCCGGGACAAACTCAAGCTGAACGGAGCGGTGCAAGCGTATCTCGTCGACTCGACGACCGCCGCCCTCGTGCCGTACGTCCTCATGGACGACACGCGTCCGTCCGGCGGCACCGCGCTCGGCTTCACGAAACGGATGGGCGACGCCGCGTTCGAGATGGATGGCCATCCGATGGGGCTCGGCCTGTTCCTCGTGTTCAACCTGAGGAAGATGCACGGCCGCGCGACCACGATGGTCTCCGGCGTCAAGGCGGTCCTCGATCCGCGCAAGAAGATCAACGGCGGGAAGACGTTCGAGGTCTGGACGAAGTACCCGTGGCCGGGACTGCGGGCGATCCCCCCGCCCGGGATGGCGGTCGGCCTCGAGATCGCTGCGATCCTGCGGCGCGCGAAGCCGACCCGGGACCGGTTCGTGCGGGCGTACGAGCACGCCAAGGAGGAATGAGATGGGCCTCCTCCGCGACTGGCACTACATCGAGAAGGCCGTCGAGATCCCGGCGCTCTCCGAGATGATCCGGGATGCGCTGATCCGCGCGCTCTTCGTGCGGGACGACCGCGTGCTCCCGAGGGACCTCGTCGCGGACCTGAGTCGGGTGCCGCCCGTCACGGTGAAGGTGAAGGACGACGGAGAGGTCCGCAAGCTCGTGCGGGTGCTGAACGGACAAGAGAGCACGCTGAGCCTCGGGCTGTCCGCGGAAGACTACCACTTCTTCCGCACGCAGCTGGGCGTGGGTCGGACGCGGGAGTTCGGGGTCGTGCCGCGACCGCGGACCCTCCTGACGTACGACTGGATCGTCCCGGAGCAGCGGGGCGTGCAGCTCGACTTTTCCGGCTACGCGGACATCGAGTTCGCGGAGGAAGGGCACCGCGCGATCGCGCAGGTGGGCGCGACGTGGAAGGCCTTGTACGACGCCGCAACGGCGAAGGGCCACTCCGTCCCGTTCGTGCCGACGGTCCCCCTCGACTTCGCCGTCGGCGACGCGCTCGTCGGCGACGCTCCGTTCGCCTCGTACCGCGGCGAGTTCGGCTCGTTCGTGAATGCCGTGCGGACGATCAGCGCGTTCGGCCATCGGGCCCGGTTGGGTTTCGAGGAGGTCGCGAACAACGGGACGGCGTACGATCTCCTTCATGCGGTGATCCCGCTCGCGGCGGAGTTCTTCATCCCGGTTGCCGTAGCTGTCCGGCTCGAGGCGAAACCCGCGACTCGCAAGACCCTGACGTACGCGTTCGACGATGGGGCGAAGCTGGCGGCCGCCCTCGACAAGCTCTGCCGCACGGGTCAGGGGATCGATTGGGTCCACGTGACCGATGCGGCGGCCGCGAAGATCCTGCGCCCTGCCGCACCCGCGGAGGCCTTCACCGCCCAGGTGGCCTTTGGAGCCACCGCGACGGGCGCCGCGGCGAAGGAGAAGGCAATCGACGCCGCGATGGCCGGATTCAAGTCGAAGAGTGCCGAAACCCCGAGTCCGTTCGACGCGGCCGAGGACGCATACCGGAAGACGGCAGAGAGCGTCTCGCGCTCGCTCTTCGTCGGCGAGGTGCGCCTTCCGTCGAAGGCCCTCGGTGACTTCGCAGCGCGCCTGCGTGCGTTCGGAGACCAGTCCGCCGCGAAGGCGGGCTTCTACGCGAGCCTTCGAGAGACCGGGACCGTGTCCGTGTTCCCGTTCTTCGCGTCGCCGAAGGACCGCACGAAGCAGCACGACCTGTCGAAAGGCGTGCGGACGATCGTGTCCAAGATCGCCGGAGGCGTCCTCACGTCCCGTCTCGCGCACCTCTGGGAGGAGGAGCCGCATTTTCGCCAGCGCATGGCGTTCCTGCGATCCCTTAAGTTGACGATCGACACCGCGCACGTCGTGCAGCCGCTCTTGACGCCGTGAAGAGGCTCACATCTGCGGCGCGCCGCACTTCGGACATATCGGTTGGTCCTGTTCGAGCGGCGACCGGCACGCGATGCACACGCCAGTGCGGATCTTGATCGGCATCATCGACACGAAGACCCCGAGCGGGATGAACAGCAACGTGTACGCGTATTGACCCGTCACAATCCCCTCGAGGCCGATCGCCACGAGGAACACTCCGGCAATTTTCATGATGACGATGAGCCGCTGCGTCCGCGGGAGGTTCTTGATGGTTTGAATCTCCTGCTTGTAGGTCATCCGGGGGGCCTTCCGGGCCTTCACGACCGTCGGAGGCGCGGTTGCGTCCGTCACGGCGCGTCGCCGCCCTCGCCCTCTTCCTCGCCCGGTTCCTCCTGGGGCTCCTCAACAGGCTCCGGAGGGCTCGGGGCCGGTGCCGGTGCCTTGGGCGCAGGGGCCGGAGCCGGCGTCGCGGGCTTGACCGGTGTCGGCATGAGGGGTCGCGGAGGCGGTGCCGGGGGCGCGGTGGTCGACACCACCCGGCCGTCCTTCACGACGAACCCGTGTTTCGTGACCATCGTGATCGCATCGACGGGGCAGACGATCGCGCACTTCTCACAGCCGACGCAGTTTTCCTCGATGATGATCGCCTTGCGCGACGTGTACGAGTATTCCGGCAACGCGAACTTGCGATCCACCATCGAGATCGACTCGAAGGCGCAGTTGTCGAAGCAGTGGGTGCACCCCATGCAAATCTCTTCGTCCACGATGGCGAGCGTGCCCCGCCCGCGGATGTATTCCTGCGTCCGGACCTTGAAGCCCTGCTTGTAGCGATCCTTCGCGAGCGTGATGTTCATCTGTCGGACGTTGCGGTAGTATGCGACGAGAGAATCCGCGGGCGGGCTGGGTGCAGGGGGCGCGGGCTTGGGGGCCGACGTCGCTGCGGTGGCCGTTCCGATCACCCCCGTCTCCCGGGAAGCGGCGGCTCCTTCCGCTTCGCGTCGACGTTGCTCCCCGTCGGGTAGTCCCCGGGCAACCGCTCGGCGAGGAACTGCGTGATGTCCATCACCTTGTACTGGTAGCGCTCCTCCCCCGGCCGCCACCGGTTCTCATGATGCAGACATCCGAAGTGCGTGAGGCACTTCGGGCACGCGGTCAGGAGGTAGTCCGCGTCGACCTCGGTCGCCTCGTCCATCCGCTTGCGTGTCAAGCCTTTCGTCTTGTCGTTGCAGTACATCATCTGCGCGACGCCACAGCACTGCGCGTCCGCGCGGAACGTCTTCAGCTCGACGAGGTCCGCGTTGTCCACGCGCTTCACGAGCTCCCGCGGCTCCTCGTACACGGGATCGATCGGCATCTGCCGTCCGGACCGGCAGGGGTCTTGGAACGCCACGCGGATCCGCTTCGCGGTCTCCGGCTGCGGGGGAATGCGCAGCCCGCGCTCGTACAGCAACGTGGTGATGTGGACGACCCGCACGCCGTCGAGCTTGTAGTCGAGCCGCAGCGTGCGATAGCCTTCCGCGCACGACGTGACCAGGGTCTTCACCCCGAGCATCTTGATGATCTTCGTGTTGTAGTCCCGCATCCGCTCGAAGATGTCGATCTTCCCCTGCCAGAGCTGGTCGTGGCCGCAACACTTCATGAACGACCGGTCGAGGATCATCGGCTGGATGCCGACCGCGCGGAGCAGCTTGATCGAGGAGTCGAAGATAATCCCGTGGTTCGTGTCGCCGTAGTTCATGTGCGAGAACTGCATCTCGACGTCGTAGTAGTCGACGCAGCCCGGGTAGTACGCGTATTCGGACTTGTGCTCCACCTTGATCTCCGGGATCGTCGTGTCGTCGGCCTCGGCGTCGAGCACGCGGAACATGACCGGATGCGGGATCGTCCGGCCCGGGCCGTACTCCGTCTCCATCATTCCCGCTGCCCTCCGTCCGCGGCCATGCGGGCGTGGACCTTCGCGCGCTCCTCGAGGATGTAGTCGCTGTACTGGATGTCGAGCGGGCAGACGGCGCTGCATGCGTCACACGCGAGGCACGTCCAGAGCGGCACGCCATCGTGCTGCTTCTTGAACGTGTTGTAGACGAGGTTCAGCCCGCCGAGCGCGTCGTCCTCGACCTTCGTGACCGGGCACACCGTGTGGCACTTGCCGCACTGGTAGCACTCGTTGAGCAGGTATTCGTACGTGCTGTACGGCCGCCGCGTGCCGAGCCACGCCGTCACGATGGCGAACATCGGCATCAGGACGAGCGTGTTCATGTTCGGCCAGAGGACGAGCAGGACCCATCCGAGGGCGGTCGGCTGGTCGAGGTAGGCCACGCTCGCGTAGAACGCCATGAAGCCGAGAAGGCCGAGGACGCCGGCCCACGTCGATACCTTGCGGGCCTTCGACTCCGGAGCGAAGAGGACCGCGGCCGCCGTGGCGACCGTCGGCACCGCGATGATCGCGAGGGCGATCGCGATCTCCAGCATGAACGGCCGCGCCTCCGCGCCCAGGCCGGCGGGATCGAACAGGATCCATGCGGACTGCGCGACG
>DASPXQ010000106.1:0-9844 GCA_035637195.1 Thermoplasmata archaeon
GCCGACCTCCCGAAGAAGATCGACGCGCTCGACGCGAAGATCGACGAGCTCGCGGCGAAAGTCCGAGACGGCCTCCTGCGACTACCCAACCTGCTCCACGAGAGCGTGCCGGTCGGGAAGGACGACACGGAGAACGTCGAGGTCGCGAGGTGGGGCACGCCGCGAACCTTCGACTTCGAGCTCAAACCGCACGGGGAACTGCTCGAGGCCCTCGGCGGCGCGGACTTCGAACGTGCGCGGAAGATCGCGGGCGCGGGTTTCCTCTACCTCCTGGGCGACCTCGTGCGGCTCGACCAGGCGCTCCTGCAGTTCGCGCTCGACTACATGATCAAGCAGGGCTTCACCGCTGTCTTCCCGCCGTTCCTGATGCGGCGCGCCGCGTACGAGGGTGTCGTCGACCTCGCCGACTTCGAGAACGTGATGTACAAGATCGAGGGCGAGGACCTGTATCTCATCGCGACGTCTGAACATCCGATGGGCGCGATGTTCATGGATGAGGTCATCGACGACGCCCGCCTCCCGATCCGGCTGACGGGCATCGCCACCCAATTCCGTAAGGAAATCGGCGGACACGGCGTCGACACGAAGGGCCTCTTCCGGATGCACCAGTTCAACAAGATCGAGCAGTTCGTCTTCTGTCGGCCCGAGGAGAGCTGGACGTGGCACGAGAAGCTCCGAGCGAACGGCGAGGCGATCTACCGCGCCCTGGAGATCCCCTACCGGGTCGTCAGCTGCTGCACGGGGGACATCGGCACGATCGCGGCGAAGAAGTACGACATCGAGGCATGGTACCCGCGACAGAAGAAGTACGGCGAAGTCATCAGCTGCAGCAACTGCACAGACTACCAGGCGCGCCGGCTGAACATCCGCGCGGGGAAGGTCGGCGGCGACAAGTTCGTCCCCCACACGCTCAACTCGACGGCGATGGCGACGTCCCGCGGAATCGTCGCGGTCCTGGAGAACTACCAGCAAGCCGACGGATCCGTCGTCGTGCCGAAGGTCCTCCGGCCGTTCATGGGCGGCCAGGAAACAATTCGCGGAACGGGCCGTCCCTGAAGCATCGTGAAAGTGACCCGAGGCTGCAGATTCGCCTACCCCACCGGAAGCCATTAATATGGCGTGCTACGTATATGTAGTATGACACAAATGTCAACCATCAACCCTCCAGTCGTCGCGGTTCACCCATCACCACGGCTGCAGACGCTCCACGAAATCGAGGTGATTCTCCGGAGGGCTGTCGCCCGGGATGAAGGGCCGCTACGTCTGGCGGAGATCAAACGTCGGATGCGGGCCAAGAGCGTCCGTCACTCGACCGTCAGGACATGCATCGAGGAAATGAAACGTCTCCGGCTCATCGTCGAGGATCCGCGGCGTGGCGTAATGTGGACGCTGTATGAAGATCCCGAATTCTGGTCCCGGAAGCGGGTCAAACTGTAACTTCCGCAGCGGAGGGTGCGGAGCTTGGGCGAGGTTGAAGTCTTCGTCGACGAGACAGCGTTTCGCGGTGCACCCGAGACCCAGAGGCGGAAGCTCCGAGAACTCGCCCGCCGGCTTGAGGTCGAACCCTTCATGGGAGATCGCATCCGCAGAGAGCAGATTCCAAAGCGCTTCCGTGGGTTGCCGAACCTGTTTCGACTCCACCTGCCGGGCGGTTGGCGGGCCCTGTACACAGTAGCGAGCAGCCCGTTGACCAGGACCGAAATTCGGATCGTGTGGATCGGCGACCACGTTCAGTACGACCGCCTGTTCAGGTACTGAATCGCGTTGGAGTGGTCCTTCACCGTGGACCATGCCCATCGCGCCCCTCGTTCCTCTCGAGGCGCTGCCCCTGATCGGCGTTTGGGGTGGCCCGTCCGTCATCCTCGCTGCGGGCGTCATCGCGGTGGACGGATTTCTCGCGGTCCCCTTTCTCGCCGTGGCTGCGGTCCGATTCGCACGGCCGCCGCGGAAGTGACCGCGGTCCGCAAGCGGAGCCGCCAAAAGCTCCATTATGGCGCGGGGCCTTCCCGCCGATGGGTAGCTATGTCCCTGCTCTGCCCGATCGACTTCCGCTACGGACGGCCGAAGATGCGGGGCATCTTCGAGGAGGATTCGCGGCTGGAGCGGCTCTTGGAGGTCGAGGCCGCCCTCGCGCGGGCGGAAGCGAAGGTCGGCCTCATCCCGAAAGAAGCAGCCGCGGAGATCACGAAGAAAGCCACGACGAAGAACGTCACGGTGAGTCGCGTCGAGGAGCTCGAGAAGGAGACCCGACATGACCTCATGGCGGTCGTCCTCGCCCTCACGGAGGCGTGCGGCGACGACGCCGGGAGGTACGTCCACTTGGGCGCGACGAGCAGCGACATCCTCGATACCGCCACCGCGCTCCAGCTGCGCGAGGCGATCCGCCTAATCGACGAAGACCTGGACGGCCTCATCGACGCGTTCACGTCCCTCGCCTCCAAGCACAAGCGCACGATCATGCTCGGACGCACCCACGGCCAAGCCGCCGTCCCGATCACGTTCGGGCTAAAGATGGCGGTGTTCGCCTCGGAGGTGGCACGGCAACGCGAACGTCTTAGAGAGGCGACCCCGCGGGTCATCGTCGGTAAGATGTCCGGTGCCGTGGGCACGGGCGCCGCGTTCGGACCGCAAGCCTCAGACATCCAGAGCGCCGTCATGGCGGACATCGGCGTCGGCGTCGAGGAAGCCGCGACCCAAGTCGTTGGCCGCGACCGCCACGCGGAGTTCATCGGTGTGCTCGCGAACCTCGCCGCGTCCCTCGAGAAGTTCTGCACGGAGGTGCGGAACCTCCAGCGGACGGAGATCGCGGAGGTCGCGGAGGCGTTCGAGGCGAAGCAGGTCGGCAGCTCGACCATGGCGCAGAAGGAGAACCCGGTCGCCTCGGAGAACGTCTGCTCCCTCGCCCGCATCGTCCGCTCGCTCGTGACCCCGGCGCTGGAGAACATCCCGCTGTGGCACGAACGGGACCTGACGAACAGTGCGGCGGAACGGATCATCCTGCCCCACGCCTGCGTCCTGATCGACGAGATGCTCGCGCGGACGACGGAGATCTTCCGAACGTTGCGCGTCTATCCGGACCGCATGAAGGCGAACCTCGAGGCGACGAAAGGCCAGGTCATGGCGGAGTCCGCGATGATCGCCCTCGCCGGGAAAGGGCTCGGACGGCAGGAGGCCCACCGGCTAGTGCGCGAACTCGCGCAGAAAGCGCGTACGAACGGCATCGAGTTGCGGGACGCGCTCCTCGCCGACCCCCAGGCGACGAGGCTGCTCTCGAAGAAGGAGATCGGCGCCGCGATGGACCCGAACGCGTACCTGGGGGAGAGCGTCGCGATCGTCGATGCGGTCGTGAAGCGGATCCGCTAGACCGGACCTTGTGGACTCCGCCGTCGCTCCTACGGACGGCAAGTCAGGCCATGGACCGCGAAGTCGCGATCGAACGTGAACGCTTCTTGAAGACGCAGCCGGCCCATGATGGCGAATGAAAGGCAGTCAGTCATGTCGATATTCTGGTCATCGTACTGGAAAAAGAGGTCCCGCGCCGCCGCGTGGTCGTCGTCCGAGTCCGGCTCGATCCGCATCACCGCGCTCGATTCCAACGCGCGTAGCTGTCGAATCGCCTCCCGCTTGCCGATACGTTTCGTGACCCCATCAATGTACTCGACTAACACGGGCCGTCCCACGACGAATCGGGTTCCCGTCGAGATCGCATTCCGGAGAAATGCCAACGCGTCTGCATGATTCTTGTCGGATGACACGGCGAGAGCGATGAGGGCGCTCGTGTCAACGTAGAGAAGCACTCATGGCCTCCAATCCTTCCGTTCGCTCCACGTTCGCCCTTCGAGCTTGAGGCGGCCGACGATTTCGAAGATCGGATCCGTTTTGAGGGAGCCCTCCTCGACGTCCACATAAGATTTCAACGCGTCGCGGAGGACGGCCTTGAGCGGAACCGACCGACGGTCCGCCAGATGCTTGAGGCGAGTGTATGTGACGGGATCCACCTCGGTCTGAACGACCTTCTTCGATCGCATGAGCCGACCAGGGGTCGAGAGGTATATTAACATTTAGATGTGGATCTACATTCGACTCCAAACTAAACCCGGGGCAGGGGTCCCCAGCCAGCGCGGCCTCGATCTTCCGCAAGAAGTCCGAGGGCATCGCGCCCGTCGGGGCCGTTGACGACGGCTTGAAAGGCGAGACTTCGGCAACGCCCGCGAGCGCCAAACGGCATAGGCGAAGAGCCGGAAGACCGCAGGACCGGCGAGAAAGTTCTAATAGAGATGTTAACAATACTTAACATGATGAACTGGAAGCATCGGAGGAAGGGCCTCGGGATCTCGCAGGCGGAACTCGCCCCCCGCGTCGGGATCAGCCGCACCGCGCTCAGCTTGATTGAGAACGGCCATTTGCGCCCCTCTGGCCGGACCGCCGCATCCCTAGAGAGAGCGCTGGACCCCTTCTCGCGGCCGGTCAGGCTCGTCCACGGCGGGGGCCCCCTCGCCGCGGCGGGAGAGATCCGTGACGCGTCTGCGGCGGCCCGGCTCCCATACGCCCTGACCCTCGATGTCGCAGCCTGGTTCCTGACGCGGTACCAGACGCCGGGCGCCGCATGGGTCTACGTCCGACCCTTTGATCGGTGGACGGCCCTCCTGCGACGGCGCGGCGTGCGGGCGGCGGGTCCCCTGAGACGCGCGGACCTCGTCCTCCTCCGCGCGCCGGACGACGTCCTCCGGGACGCGCGGCAGGTCGAGGGGTACGTTCTCGCATCGCCCCGGAGGGTCCTCGCGGACGCCGCGCGCCTGGGAGGGAGGCACGGCCTCGACGCCGCGCGGCTCTACCTCGATTTCCCGGAGGCTCGGGAGCCCGGTCTCCGCCTCGACCCCGACGCGTTGCTCAAGGTGTTCGAGGAGGCCGCCACGTGGACGTAGGCACGATCGTCGAGCGGATCGCGGCGGGCATGGGGGACCGCGCCGTCTTCGTGGGGGGGGTGGCGGTGGAGTGCTACGCACCGTACCGGCGGACGCACGATGTCGACGTCGTGGTCCGGGAGCGGGACTTCGCTGCGCTGAAGTCCCTCCTCGTCGGCGAGGGCTTCGCGCACCGGCGTCCGACGCATCTCGAGAAGCACGCGTTCAAGGCGCGGGATGGCGGGGAGGTCGACGCGTACACGTCCCGGATCGGGGACGTGCCCGTCGACGAGGGGCTGTTCCGCCGCTCGCGGCGGGTCCCCTTCGGCGGGACGCGCGTCCGCGCGGCATCCCCCGAGGACCTGGTCCGCCTGAAGCTCTCCGCCGGGCGGGAGATGGACCTCGCGGACGTCGCGGTCCTGCTCTGCGAAAAATCGGCGGAGTTCGATGGCAAGGGGCTCGAGAGTCTCGTGGGACTCGACCGACTTCGCGCGGCCGCCGGCCGGCTTCCGGATTCGCTCCCGGAGGAGTACGGATGGCAGGCCCGGCGGGCCCTGAGGTCCTGGCTGCGGAATCACGGATGGATGTAGCCTCCGGTTCGTGCCCCAGGCCACGAGGCTCTTGTAAATCATCTAGCCGAAGGACACGAGGCTGTTGACGACCGTCGACGCCGCGGCCCCGATCTTCGTCCAGAAGTCCGAGGGCATCGCGCCCGTCGGGCCGTTCACGACGGCTTGCCAGGGCAGGATCCGCACGACGTCGGACGCGGGGTGTCGACGAAGACTATGATCGGTCCCCTCCTTTCACCCACTTCGCGCCGCGGCCTCCGTCGGCGAGCGAACGAGCCTTCACGTCCCGAACTTCCGGAGGAGGAGTTCGAGGAACTCCTTTCCACCGGGAGGCATGTCGCCCAGCCAGAGCCGGGCCTCCGCTCCGTCGTTCAGCCGAAACAGGATGCCTGTGTCCCCATCCTCGTGCGCGATCCGCGTAGCCTGGACCACATCGCTCAGCGGAACCTCCCATGTCCGGCCCGTCGTCGGCCTGCGAATCGGAAGGGGGAGATGCAAGACTCCTTGCCGCACATAGAAGTCTCTCGCCCTGGCCACCAAATACGCGCTCGGGAAAACCCAGATTAATAGGGTGATGACCGCAATCTCAATCAACGGGTCGGAACCGCTCTCCCTGAGGACGAGATCGAGCAGGAGCCCAGCGAGTGCGATGCCGGTAACCACGCTCATCGTGAGAGCCCAGTACAGATACCGCTTCCTGTGGAACGAGGAGCGCGCGCGGGCGAGACGAGGGAAGTCGGGAATCCCCGCGGTGCTCCCCGGAGCCCGAGAGTCCGCCTCTCTATCCGAAGAGCCCCTGGGACCCATGGTCAATCGCCTTCGCCGTAGCCACGAACGGCGATCCGTAAGCAACGAACTTCTCGAAATAGACGCCGATGGAGCTCAGCAGATCGGCAGCCCTCTGTTCTCCCTTGGCCGACTCGTACACGTACAGGCAGAACCCGCCGGTCGCTAGGAACATGCCCGCGATGTCCACTAGGAAAAGCGGGACTCCCCGCAGGCCCGAGGTACCGAGGAAAAGAAGCCCGAGGCCGAGAACCCCAAAGCCGAATCCGATCCAGCGCAGAAGCGGGGAACGACGGCCCGCAGCGCTGTCGTGCATCGCCTTGTAGAATTTCAGGACGATGCTGCTCGCAGCTGCCGAATAGCTAACAGCGAGTCCCACAGACTTGAGCAGTTTCACGACCCCTTGCTGCACCCAGTCGACTGACTCCAACACCTCGCCGAATAGAGTCGCGATTGCTAGCGAGAGCGCCGTTGCAAGGAGCGTCTTGACGGCAAACTCCGCCACAACTTTCGCAGAAAACTTTGTGACGAGGTATCCCACGCCCAACGTCGCGGCAGCTAGCGCTACCTCCGCAGCACGAATCGCGATCGGGACGAGTGCGATCATCAACGCCAGTTCCATGAGCCGGGTGACCAGGCTGGCTATGATGTTTGCCGTTCGGAACGGGTCTGGATTCTCGACCAGTGAAATGAGATCGCTTACAACGGGACCGATCGTCGCGCGGTATAGGGCTGTGAAGCCATCGAGTATCGCACGGATCGCACCCTGCAGGGTTCGAATCATGAGGTCAGCCGCCGCGTCCACCAAACGGTTCAACAGGGAGGCCGCGGTCTGCGCCACGCTTACCACCGCATTCCACACGGCCCCGAGCGCCTTCATCCCCCAGTCCCAGATCGCCTCTCCCAGGTTGACGAGGAACGTGCCGAGGGCGACGAGCCCTCTGTAGACCAGCTGGCCGAACTGGACGAGGTTGTTCACGACGGTCGAGGCGACCGCGCCGATTTTCGACCAGAAGTCCGACGGCATCGTCCCCGTGGGGCCGTTCGTCACGGCTTGCCATGGGAGGATCTTCACGACGTCGGCGGGGAGGTTGGCCACGAGGGCCTGGCTCGTCAGGTCGATGTACGAGTGCGTCAATCCCCCGGACGCGTTCCTCAGGAGGCGGTTTAAGACGTCGGCCGCCTGAGCCGCCGTCAGGGACGCCGCGACGACGCCCGCGACGCCGTCCGAGATCTCGGCCTTCGCGAGGTCGTCGCCGTACACCGGGGCGTCGGACAGCGGCGCGTACGAGCCCGCCGAGAAGTCGGCCTTAAGCTTCGTGTCGAGGAAGATCGCCCTGGGGACGAGGATCGTGTTGATGCCGACGACGAAGGGCGACGAGGCCGCGGTTACGTTCAGCGCGAAGACGAAGAACCGGTCTTGGCCGGCCATGCGCGTGACGCCCGCGGCCGACGTGACGGTCGCGTTGCCGTCCGTGATCAGGAGCGTCTTCGCCTTCGCGAGGCCGACCGTGGAGACGTCGAAGGTGATCCACGAGTTCCCGTTCGAGAACGTCTGGGTCGGAATCGCTGAGTTCAGCGAGTACGTCAGGGACTGGTCCACGAGATTGTCGTCGCCCCGGGACGGGTTCACGGACCATCCGGTCATCCGCACGTTCGCCGATGCCACGTCGTCCGGTACGTCGGCGTAGTAGGTCAGGCCGAAGACGCCGGTGGACTTGATGTCGGCCATGCAGCCGAATGAGAAGTACCCGTCCTCCGTCGCCATGTGGTGCTCCGTCACCCACGTGTACGCGTCGTTCACCCGGACGATCCCGACCAGCTCGGGCGTGCACCACGGACTCGCGCCGTGGTGGATCTTGTTGACCGTCACCCGGACGACCAAGTTGCGCAACGGATCGAGGTCGACATTGTCCCGGGCCCCATCGCCGTCCGTGTCGACGGACAGGGGGTTCGTGCCCCGCGAGATCTCGTACGCGTCGTTCCAACTGTCCCCGTCCGTGTCAGGAAGCTGGGGGTCCGTGATCCATCCGTCTTGGCCGAAGGTCGTCTCCTCCGAGTCGTTCAGGCTATCGCCGTCCGTGTCCGCCTTCACGGGGGACGTGCGGATCGTGAACAGGACGCTAAACTTCTCGAGGATCCCGCCGGACGCCGACGAGGAGACGGAGAGGGTGTACATCCCGCCGCCCTGCATCGAGGCGGGCAGGTCCACGGAGCTGAAGTTGACGAGGCCGCTCCCTTGGTGGTTCCGCACGACGACGCTGTTCGATCCTTGGGCGAGGGTAACGTAAAAGTTCGACACGTCGATCGTCGAGAGGCCGTAGCTCACGGTCGCCTTCTCCACGGCTCCCGCGATCCGGACGGAGAGGGGCACGCTCACGGATGTCCCCGCGCTCCTGCGGGTGGGCATCGCGACCTCCTTCATGTACCGCTCCTGGCCGTCCGCCAAGCCGTCGTGGTCCGTGTCCGGATCGGACGGATCCGTCACGACGCCGTAGACGGACGTGCCGTACCACTCCTCGTTGTCCTTGAGGCCGTCCCCGTCGCTGTCCGCCGAGTACGGAAGCGTCGTCACGGATCGCGTGACAGCGGCGCCGTTGATCGTCAGCGCGAGGGACCGGGCGTTGATCTCAGTCCAATCGGAGAACGTGTCCCCGTCCGTGTCGGTTCGCGTGGCGTTCGTGTTGTAGCTGAGCTCGCCGAGGTGGCCGCCCGTCGTGTAACCGTCCCAGAGCCCGTCGCCGTCCGTGTCCGGAACGGTCGGGTCCGTGACGGTGCGGTCGGCGCCAAGCGTCCGTTCCTCTCCGTCGCTCAGGCCGTCGCCATCCGTGTCCGCCTTCGCTGGGTCCGTCTTCACGGTGCGGGTCGAGGTGACGCCGTTGATCGTGAGGGTGAGCGACTGGGGATTGCTCTCGAAGAGGTCGCTCAATCCGTCGAAGTCCGTGTCCAACGCCACCGGGAACGCTCCGATCTTGAGCTCGTTCCCGTCCGCGATCTCGCCGTCCGTGTCCGCCCGGAGCGGGTCGGACCGTTCCTCGGTCCGGATCGAGGCGGACCGGAGCGTCCCGCCCGTCGCGAACGGATTCCAGTCCCGGACGAGGACGCGCCACGATCCTTGCGCGTGGAGGTCCGCGGCCGTCCAGGCGGAGGCGCGGAAGCCCGCGGACGTCTCCCAGGAGTCCAGGGACGCCTTCATGAGGTCGATCGTCACGTGCCAGATCGTCGAGGAGGCGTTGCTCGCACTCGCCGTCGAGCCGAAGCCCGAGGTGAGCGCAAGGCGCTCGCCGGTCCCCGCGGAGACGGACTTGCTCGGGTAGACGTGGCTCTCCGTGTAGCTGTACGTCTGGGTCGTGTACACGCAATAGTAGGTCCCCGTGTCATAGTCGAACTGGCGATTGCATGTGGTCCTCGTGCCGGAGTGAGTGTGCGTGATCACTACCGTGTCCCAGACGCTCGCATTCGTGTACGTACCCGGGACCCAGACGAGCCGGTCCCGCCACGCGGTCCCGTCCCACGAGCCGACGGCGACGACGAGGTCCCCCGGGCTTCCGTGGTCGACCTCGAGGTCCAGGAACGCGCGGGTCG
>DASPXQ010000107.1:0-23680 GCA_035637195.1 Thermoplasmata archaeon
TTCGTCCCCCGAGCCCGAAGCCATTCCGCGAGGCGGTGGAGCGTTTCCTGGTCCTTGACAATCGTCGTCTCAATGAAGGGCTTGGATCCTTTGAGGAACAGCTGCCCTCCGCTCTTCGGAGCGGTCATCGCGCTGACGGCGCACATCTTGGCGACGTTTTCTACGACTTCCGTGAACATCTCTTTCGGGTCCATCCGTCGCATCTCCCTCGATCACTCGTCTTGATATACCGCCGCCCGGTGGGTGGCAGGCAGGAATGCGTAAACCTTGTTTTTCTGTTGGTCGATTGCCAAGGTATGGGCTCCTCTCTCCGTCGGCACGGTTTCGAGGAGCTTCATGCGCCTCGCGTCGAAGACATCGATCACTCCAGGGACGCCGACGGCGACGTAGACATGGCTCAGCGCGGCGTTGAAGAAAACAACGTCCGGCGGGCCGCTGACCTCCCCAACCAACCGGACCTCGCTCGAGTCTACGTCGACCGAAACCAGCTTTCCTCCGTCACAGGCGCAGAAGAGGTGTCTCCCGCGCGGGTCGAGGTCGAGGCCATGGGGTCCCTTGGCGGGAATGTCGTAGGCCTCCCGAATTCCTGAGGGATTCTTCGCATCGATTCGCACGATGAACGGCGGTTCTGCGATATTCACGTAGAAAGCGGCCGTCGGGCCGTCGTGCACAGCCCACCGAGGGCGCCCCGGAAGCTCCACGGTACGGGTGACTGCCTTCTGGCCGACATCGACCAGCGAAACGGTCGAGGAGTTCCGGACGCCGGGATCGCCAACATTCGCGACGAGTAGGAGACCACCCGAGGGATCGAAGGCGAGCCCATTGGGACGGATGCCAACGGAAAGCCTCATCAGTTCTTCCTCGCTGCCCGCGGCGAAAGTGCTAACCGTGTTCTCCCCACGATTTGCGGTGAACATGAGTCGGCGTTCGTCGGATACGAGGACGCCCGCGACCCCCTTCAGTCCGGGGATCGACCGGAGGAATCGATCGGAGAGCGAGTCCACGACATCGAGACAATCGTTCGAAGTGTGGGCGACGTACAGCCTAGAGGAAGCACGATGGACCGCGGCGTGATCGAAACCGCCATCCTTCGCATGCGCGGGAAGCTCGACGTAGCCCAGAAGACGGAGGCTCATCAACTCGTGTGCTCCAGCTTGGCCTTCCCCTCGACCTTGAGTTTGCAATACGCATAGAGCGCATCGTACGCGGGAAACTGGAGCCGCATGTTCTCGAAATCGTCCTTCGCATTCGCTCGGAAGCCGAGAGCCATCGCCTCGAGCCCCGCACCCTCGGCACGCCGCGCTCGCGGGGCCGCATCCGCCGTGCGCACGATTTCGGCCATGTCGAGAAGCGCCGGGTCCGCGAGCTTGTACTTCTTAATGATCGCGTCGAAGCTGCAACGCTCGTCGCCGCCCTCCTTGTAATGGAATAGCTCGGCGCCCGGGCTGTCGTACGGGATCGCACTTTCCTGTTTCGCGACGTCCAGGACCTTCTCCCGTGGTACGAACAGGAATTCCGCCTTCGGATCGATGAATCTCGTCACCAGCCAGGGACACGCGATCCGGTCCACCTTCGCCTTCTCTCGGGTTACCCATTTCATCGAAGCCCTCCCAATTCCGAACACGAAGCAGGCAGGACAGCTATGTATATTTTCACGTCCTCGCCGCCCGCGGCGTTCGAAACACGATGCTCCGCGCGGTGAGAGTTGTGGGCCTCGGAGACTGGATCGATCGAGACGGGAAGCTCATCTTCCTCGAGAAGACAATCCGAACGGTCCCCTACGGGTTCCTCGGGGTCATCTTCGGCGTCTACCTGGCCCAACTTGGCTTCACTCCCGTCGCCATCGGCATCGTCCTGACGGCGACCGTCCTGAGCAGCGCGCTCTACACGCTCGTCATCAGCTTCCTTGCGGATCGGATCGGCCGGAGGAAGACGCTCGTCTTCTTCGCCCTCGCCGATGTCGTGGCGGGTGCCCTCCTCTTCGGCTCGAGGGATTGGTGGGCCCCGGTCTTGGCCGGCATCGTCGGGAACATGACCGTCGGGGCGGGGGAAGTCGGGCCGTTCCTCTCGCTCGAGACCGCGATCCTCCCGCGAACGTGTCGCGCCGACCGCCGGACCTTGGCGTTCAGCTGGTACAACCTGGTCGGATATGGAGCGTCCGCGGCCGGGGCGCTCCTCGCAGGGCTTCCGAGCTACATCGGATACTCGCCGCTCTTCCTGGGGTACATGATCTCGGGCCTCCTCGGCGCCGCGTTCTACTCCCGATTGTCAGGCCACGTCGAGCCGGACGCGGGCCGCGCGCGACGATCCGCCCTATCGCCTCGCGGTCGGCCCATCGTGGCGAAGCTGTCGGCCCTCTTCGCGGTGGACTCGTTCGGCGGCGGGTTCATCGGACAGAGCCTCCTCTCGTATTACTTCTACCTTCGATTCGGGCTGGATCTCTCCACCCTCGGAGCCATCTTCTTCGCGACGCAGCTCGTGACCGCGCTGTCGTTTCTCTTGGCCGAGCGAATCGCACGGCAGGTCGGCTTGTTGCGGACGATGGTCTTCACCCACGTGCCCTCGAACGTGTTGCTCATCGCCGTGGCGTTCGCCCCGACGGCAGCGAGTGCGGTCGCTGTTCTCCTGGGTCGCCAGTCGTTGTCGCAGATGGATGTGCCGACGAGGCAATCGTACGTCATGTCAATCGTGGACGAACAGGACCGGACCGCGGCGGCGGGCCTCACGAGCGCGACGCGCACGGTCTCTTCGTCGATTAGTCCATCGCTCGCGGGGTACGCCTTGGCGAACCTCTGGCTCGGAACCCCGTTAGTGGCCGCCGGGTCCCTCAAGTTGGCGTACGACCTGTTGATTTACAGGAGCTTCCGCAAGGTCCGTCCTCCGGAGGAACTCGCGAAGTGAAGGCCGCCGGCCTCATCCGGAGAAGAGCGGGCACGGAGGGATTCGAACCCCCGTCTTAGGCTCCGAAGGCCCATAGCCTAGTCCAAACTAGCCGACGTGCCCAGCGGTCGAACCGTGGCCGTTGATAAAAGGATTCCCAGAAGGCCGCTCGACTCAGGCTCAGTCGCCGATATGCTTGCGGTACGCCGCGGCGTCCATCAGGGAATCGGCTCGCATGGGCTCGGAGGTCTCGAGGACGACCATCCATCCCTCCCCGTAAGGGTCCTTGTTCACGATCTCGGGCTTTTCCTCGAGCGCCTTGTTGACCTCGACGACCTTCCCGCCAACCGGCGAGAAGATCTCGCTCACGGCCTTCACGGATTCGACAGTGCCGAGAGGCTCTCCCTGCTTCACGACCTTCCCGATCGGAGGGAGTTCGACGAACACGACATCTGTCAGCTCGGTCTGCGCATGGTCCGTGATGCCGATCCGGGCGCGCTTGCCCTCGAGCTTCGCCCACTCATGATCCTTCGTATAGCGAAGCGTCTCCGGGACCTTGGACAAATCGAACCCCGCCGGACCGCCTCGATGCGGCCGTGCGGATATGAGGGTTTCGAACGGGTCAGCGGCCTTTCCAGTTCGCGCCCCAAGCCTGGTGAACGAAAATCTCCTGGCTGTGGATCTTGTGGATCCGATGCGCGACGACCGCGAGGACGAACAGGGCGACGGCGCCGACCGTGACGAGGAGGTACAGGGGGTTATGCACGATCGTGTCGAGGAACGAACCGATGGAGCCGACCAGATCAGCCATCTCTCTTCGTCACCGCAAAAAGGTTCCCAGAGGCCCGGAAAAAGCTTTCTGCGTGAAGCCGGGATTCGATAATTAATCGCTCGAGCTCGCCCTCGGAGAAGAGATGGTAGAACCGCGGCACGGCGGCGCCGTCGGGAAGATGCCACGGGACTTCAACGTCATCCTCGAGCCGCAGGCCCACGACGTCACGCAGGTACGGATTGTCTTTGGCCCACACGCTGACGAACGCGCGGCCCGAGGGGCGCAACACGCGACGCACCTCCGCGAGCGCGGCGACGCGATCATCGCGCGACGGGAGATGATGGAGGACCGCGACGCACAGCGCCGCATCGATGCTCGAACCGCGGATGGGCAACGAGGTCGCGTCGCCGACGACCCACTCGATTCGTGGCGTCATCGCATTCGCCGATGCGTCGTTGCCGATCGCGAGCAACGGCCGGCAGAGATCCACGCCGATGACTCGATGGCCCTCTCGGGCTGCGGGCTTTGCGTGCCGCCCATGGCCGCATCCGACATCGAGGATCGCAGACCTCGAGGGCAGGGTCGCGACGAACTCGAGGACCTCGGGCCATGGACGGGTCCTGGAGGCCGCGTACGACGACGCGATCCGATCGTACGTCTCGCGCACGGAGGCCTTCGATTGCCGCATCAAACGGAAGAGCGGCCGCCGCGAAATAAAGACTCCCTCAGGATTCGGGCGGTACCCGCTGCGTCTCCTGCAACGTGCGCTCGCGGATTTCCGCGAGGGTCGGCAGCGACCCGGTCGCGCGCCCGCGATCCAGGTACCGAACGTATGCCGGCGCCATCTTCGAGCCGCAGACGGGGCACGTCTTCGCGGCGACCTCGTACGTGCCGTCTTTCGGACACCGTTGCAGGTCTTTCCGACCGCCGAACTTCCCGCGCTTCGCGGCCGGCGTGCCATCGACCTCGACGATGTCCATCGCGAAATCGATCGTTGGGGCGTTGCTGAGGCTCGTGCCGACGCCGAATCCGTCCGCGCCCGCCTCGAGCAAGGCAGGTATCGATTGCTCGTCGACCCGTCCGGAGACGAAGACCTTGACGTCCTTGTGACCTCGCAGGTCGAGCTCCCATCGGACCTCGCGGACGATCGCCGCGAAATCCCCCCGACGGGAGGCCGGCGTATCGAGCCGCACGCCCGCGAGGTCGGGGATCGCCTCGATGGCCATGAGCGCTTCCGTCTTCTCGTCGTAGTACGTGTCCACCAGCGCGATCCGCGGGATCTTCGCCTCGAGGTACTTGTGGACCGCCGCGAACGCCTCCCGCGGGCCACCCATCACGATGACGAGGGCGTGGGGCATCGTGCCCACCGCGGGCGCTCCGAGGAGTTCGGCGCCGAGCGGCGTCGTGATCGCGTCGAGGCCGCCGACGTACACGCTGCGCTCGATGAGCGGCGCGATCCCCGGGTGCATGCGTCGCACCCCGAACGAGAGGACTTGCTTGCCCCCCGCGGCCTTGCGGATCCGCGCCGCCTTCGTCGCGATGCCGCTCGCCTGGCAGATCATCCCGAGGACCGGCGTCTCGTACATCGCCCAGTCGCCGTAGGGTCCCTCGAGGACCATCACGGGCACCGGGATGCCCCGCGGCGTCTTCGCCGGGAACGCGCTGCCCTCCGGGATCGCCCAGAGGCTCACCGCCTTGCCTTGCAGGAGATGCACGACTTCTTCGAGGCCGCAGAAGATGCCCCACGGCCATCCGTTCGGCAAGCCGCCGGTCGTCACCTCGGCGACGACGTTCGCCCGGTCCCGGCCCGCCTTCTTGAGGACGTCGAGGGTCCGCACGAAGTAGATGTCCGTCGTCCGGCCCGCTCGAATCTCGTCCGCCGTGGCGATGTAGAAGTCACGGCCGGACGCGGGCTTGGGCATCGGTCCCGTCGCGGCTACTTTCTCCCGTTATTAGAGCTTTTGGTCGAAGCTCTCACCTTCGCGCCGAAGGCGGCGAGAATTTCGGCGGCCCGCACAACCTCGGAGAGGGCGACGCGTTCGTCGGGCACGTGAATTCGCTCCGTCTCCCCTGGGCCGAACACGACGCAACGCGGATTGTGCTGCGCGAAGTACGCCATCTCCGTGCCGTACGCGACGCCGACGACCTCCGTGCCGGCCAGGTCTCTAAGCTCCCGTATGTGATCCGCGTCAAGCGCGACGGCAGCGGGCGGGACCTCGTGGAACCGTTCGAGATCGACACGCTCGCCCGATGCCGCGAACGCGCCTCGCAGGAGCGCCTCGACGTCGGACCTCGTCGTCCCGGGCGGATGGCGGCAGTCCAGATCCGCGACGCAGGTGTCCGCGACGAGATTGGGTTTCGTCCCTCCGCGGATCGCGCCCAAGCTGACGGTGATGTCGCGCAACGGATCCTTTGGGTGACTGTACCCTTCGAGGAATGGAAGGGCTCGCATCATCCGATACACGGCGTTATCGCCGAGGTGCGGCATGCTCCCGTGGGCGCTCCGCCCTTGCGTGGATGCGCGGTACCAGAGGACGCCCTTCTCGCTCGCGACGACCCGCAACCGCGTGGGCTCCGCCACGACGACCGCCGCTGCCCGTTTCACGAGCGACGAAGCCGCGAGCTTCATCGCGCCGTGCATCGTCGTCTCCTCGTCCGTCGTGAACAGGAGCGAGACCGACAGCCCCGCATCGAGGAGCGTGCGTGCGGCGGCGAGGCCGGCGACGCATCCGGCTTTCATGTCCGCCGTCCCGCGGCCATAGAGGACGTCGCCGTCCCACGAGCCTTGGTCGCGCGTCCAGCCCGAGGCCAGGGGCACGGTGTCGAGATGTCCGTTGAGCAAGACGCCCCCGGTGCCGCTCGATGCGCTGACCGCCTGCACGTCCGCGTGGTGCTCCACGTTCAGGCCCAAGTCCTCGATCGCCGCGGTTGCGGCATCCAGGATCCGACCCATGTCCGCGTCCGGCGTCGATGGGATCGCGACGAAGTCCAGGAGGGTCTTCCGGACGTAGTCGGAGAGGTTCATACGTTCCGCCGATCGAGTTCATTGTGCACGAGCGTGATCGCGTGGTCTGTGTGTAACGGCATTGGGCCAAGTCCCGTGGCGAGCGCGCCGCGGGCGACCAGACATCGTTCCTCCGCGGCCGTCAGGTCCTGATTGTCGGAAAGCACGAACGTCGCGTCGGCGGGTAGTATCGCGTCGCGGATATCCTTGCCGCCCTCCCGGAGATAGACGAACACGGGCCCGAGTCGATCCAGCGCTTCCTCGAAACCGGTTTTCGAACCGAAGACGCCGGGCGACGTCTCTCGCTCGATGCGCGAGGCGTCCTTGAGCGCGAGGCGCACCAGGGCGGCGTTGCTCCGGATGTCCGGCTGGAAATTCCGGAGCCGGAAGCCTTCGAAGCGGACGAGGCGCGGCGGGTCGGGTGGACCCAGAAGGGACAGGCCGACCTCAACATCGCGCCGAAGGCCGTGCGCGAGATGGAGCGCCGCGTTCGCGGCGTTGAGTAGGATGTCCATCCGCCCCGCACCACCGGCCAGATCGTCGAGCGAGAATTCGGGGTCCGTCGAGGCGCGGTGACCGACGATGAGGAACCGACGCACACTCGTTGGAACGCTTAGGGTCGCTTAAGGGTTCGCGGAGGACACGGATTTACATCCACGGTTGGGGATATTAACCGGCTCTCTCGAACGAATCGAGGCCCTCGAGCGCCTCGATCGCATCGCGATGGAACGGGACGAGCGGGAGCCGGAGCGCCTCCTCGCGGGCGAGCCATCGGACGGAATCGCCCGATTCTGGAGCGTGGCGGGGCGTGCATCGGTAGATCGATCCGGTCCACTTGCGGTGCGAGAACGTCCGGCTGACCTCGCTCCATCGTCCCCCGATGTCGACTTCGATGCCGGCTTGGCGGCGAACGGCGTCGGCGAGAGACGTTCGTTCGTCTCTGCGGGACCGCTCTCCGCCGGGCAGCGACCACAGACCGCCGAGGAGCTGTCCCTCCGGGCGGCGCACGAGCAGGACGCGACCGCCCGCCGCGACGAGGCCGAACACGACTCGGACAAGGGGAGAGACTCGAGGTCTCCTGGACACGGGCAACTCGTCCTCCTCCCCTGCGAGATGCGCGAGACACATGCGTTTGAGCGGACAGTGATTGCACGAGGGGGACGACGGCTTGCATACGGTCGCGCCGAGCTCCATCATCGCCTGGTTGAACGCCCCGGGCCGCTCGGGGGACACGAGGCGAGCCGCGATCTCATGGATTCGGCGTTTCACGACGGCCCGGGTCGCATCGTCTCGAATCCGGAAGACACGGGCGATGACGCGGGTCACGTTGCCGTCCACAGCGGGCACGGGCACCCCGAAGGCGATGCTCGCGATCGCGCCCGCCGTGTACGGTCCCATCCCAGGGAGAGCCACGAGGTCGTCGAAGGACTTCGGCAACCGGCCGCCGTGCCGATCTACGATCGCTCGAGCCGCAGCGTGCAGGTTCTTCGCGCGACCGTAGAAACCGAGCCCTTCCCACACCGCGAGCACATCGTCGAGGGACGCGGCCGCGAGATCCCGCACCGTGGGGAAGCGCTCGAGGAACCGCTCGTAATACGGCGTCCCGGAGGCGACGCGGGTCCTCTGCAGGAGGTACTCCGCGACGAGGATACGATACGGGTCCGTCGTCCGCCGCCACGGCAAGTCACGTCGGTTCGCGTCGTACCAGGCGAGGAGGCGTGTCCGCACAGCGGGGGCGGAAGGCTCGCCCATCCACCGGGCGATGCGACGCCAGATACATCAGGAATTCGGGCCACTAAGTGAGTACGGCAAATCGAATCGGGTTAACCTTAAACAAGGTTAATGGGGGACTTGGTCGCCGCGCCCGACGGTCTCCCCGACCGCATCACTTGAAGATCTCCCCAGTCTCGCGACTCCAGAAGACGAGGTCGAGTGCGGCCATGGGGATGTCCACATCGCGGGAGAATCGCTCCATGCGCGACTCGATCTCGAGGTAGCGCTTCGCCGTCAGCGTGGGCGGCATGGTTCGGATGACGCCGTGGCGGATCAGGTTCCTCAAGATGTGACGGTCCAAGATCGCGAGATCCTCGCCGTGCCCCGTGTTCCGCAAGAAGTGACTCGCCTCTTTGAGGCCGAGGCCGTCGACCTCCCGCACGAGCCAAGCGCGGGCGTCCTTTGAAGAGGGGAGCGAGCCCAACATCGACGAGAGCCGCCCATCGTCTCCAGTCGAGAAGCGTTCGCGCGCGCGGACGATGAACGCCGCCTTGTGATTGTGGAAGCGGGTCCGGTGTCGGAGGAAGGAAGCGATGTCCGAGGGGCCCCCGGACCAAAGGAGCTTCGCGTCGCGAAGGGCCGCGATGGCGGCATCGGACCGACGCGCACCGGTCTGGGCCGCGAGGATGCAGAAGCACAGCTCCTCGAACAGACGCTCCTCTTCGGTATGGCCGATGCCGCGGAAGTCCTCGAGCCGCCGCTCGATGGCCGAGCGCTTTGACGCGTACTCGGCCCGTAGGGCTTCGATGTCGCGGTAGCGGACTTTCAACGAATCGCAGGGAAGACGCTTTCGCGCCATAAGTCTGTGGTCGCGCTGAGGCCGACCAATCTGGAGGGTGGCGATTCGATGAGCCGAACGACCGCTCCGCCACACGTTTAAATAACGGAGCCCGCTACGAGGCGATTATGTCACTGCTGTATCGGTTGGCCCGATTGCTCGACCGCGTTTCACCGGCTCCGATCGCCCACGCGCACTGCGACATCCCGTGCGGCATCTACGACCCGCATCATGCGCAGATGGCGGCCCACACGGTCGTCCGCATGATCGACCTGATCAACCAGCTCGAGAAGCCCGGCCCGAACGCGACGCCGGAGCAGCGGCAGGAGTACACGGGCAAGCTCTCGCGGTACGTCCTGGTGAAGGAGCAGCACGCGGAGATCGCGAAGCACGAGGTCCGCGTCCTCTGGGGCGACTACTTCAAGCCGGACCACCTGAAGACGTTCCCGGAGCTGAACGACGTCGTCTGGAAGGCCCTCAAGTCCGGCTCGAAGGCGCGGCAGGAGATCAACCTGCAAGCCGCGGAGGACCTCCTGAAGGCGACGAACGAGATCGCGTCGATCTACTGGAAGACGAAAGGCCTCGAGACGATGCGCGTGAAGGCGCCGTACCCGACCGAACGAGAGACCGTCTATCCGAAGTTCAAGTGAGGCTCCTGGGCCGCGGATGTTCCCCCTCGCGCGCTTCCGGGTGGACGACGACAGCATGCGGCCGACGCTGGAGCCCGGGGACTACGTCGTCGTGAATCGATGGGCGTACCGGCTCCGCGGGCCGCGGAAAGGCGAACTCGTGGTCCTGCGCGACCCCGACGATGCCGATCGATGGCTCGTGAAACGGGTCGCCGACGCGATCGGGCCGGACCGCGTGATGGTCCTCGGCGACAACGCGGACCGCAGCCGCGACAGCCGCGCCTTCGGGCCGATCATCCCGGAGGAAATCATCGGCAAAGTCTGGCTTCGGCTCAAGCCGTAGACGGCCTCAGTCCCACTTCTCGAATCGCATGTGGGCGAAGCCGAGGCGCACGCACAGGTTCCGGACGTCCTCGACCATGTCGTGGAGCCCGCAGATGAAGACCTGCTTGTTGCCATGATCCGTGAGCTCGTTCTCGAGGATCTTCTGCACGTACCCGACGCGGCCCTTCCAGTCCGGCGTCTCGGGCCGCGAGATCGTCGGATAGAAGTGGAAGTTCGGGTGCTGCCGCTCCCATTTCTCGATCAGGTCGCGGTAGATCAGGTCGTGGACGTACCGCACGCCGAAGACGAGGTGGAACTCCCGCCCGTCGTCCAGGCCTTGCTCCCAGATGTGGCCGAGCATCGCGACGAACGGCGCCACGCCGGTCCCCGTGCAGACGAACACGGTGTCGTAGGGGATCGGCTCCGCCATCACGAACCGGCCGAGCGGTGCGATCGACTGGAGCTTCGTGCCCGGTGCGACGTGGTGGAGGTAGTTCGACATGAAGCCGCCCTCCACGACCTTGATGCACAGCTCGAGGTACGCCTTGTTCTCCGGCCACGAGGCGATCGAGTACGGGCGGGAGATCCGTTTGCCCTCCTTCTCGGCGAAGAGCGAGATGAACTGGCCCGGCTCGAAGTCGAAGACGGGCTCGTTCTCGAACGTGAAACGGATCAGATAGGTCTCCGGATACTTCGGTGCGATGTCGAAAACTTCCTTCACAATCGCGGTGTGTTTGCCGGATCGGAACTTCACGGGGGGCTCGCGGACGACCGGTTTCTGGGGCGTCACGGCCTTCGCTGGGACGGCCTCCCGCATCATAGCAATCTGGGGACCTCCCAGACCGATTTAAACGTTCCGTCCAGAATGGTGTCACGTGCGAGCCTCACTTCCGCACATCGAAAAATATCGATGGCGCTCACGAGGAATTCTCGAGGAAGACGTATCGATAGAGGAGCGCTGCAACAGCCCCGCCGATCAGCGGCCCCACCCAATACACGTACCAGTTGTCGAAGAAACCGGAGACCATGGCGGGCCCGAACCAGCGGGCCGGATTCATTGCGGCGCCGGTCAGCGGCCCGCCCATCATGATGTCGATCGAGATGGTCAGGCCGATCGCGAAACCGCCGACCGCGTTGAATGAACCTTTCGGGTCGATTCCCGTCCCGAAGATGACGAAGACGAGGAAGAACGTCAAGACCGCCTCGACGAGAATCCCGGTCCCGACGCCGACGTCCCAGCCGAGCGAGGGCACGGTCCCAAGAGCGGGCGTACCCAAGTGGTACGGCTGCCAGATGGTTTGGGGGAATATCAGGGCGAGCGTGGCGGCTCCCCCGACGCCGCCCAGGAGCTGCGCGATCCAGTAGACGCCCGCGAGGCGCGGTGGGATCTGCCCGCTGACGAGCGCCCCGAACGTCACGGCGGGATTGAAGTGACCGCCGGACACGTGGGCCAAGGCGGACACCATGACTCCGATGGCGAGTCCGTGGGCGAGGGCGATGAGCAGGAGATCCGAGGTGCTCGTGGTGCCGGCGGTCAGCACGGCGCCCGCCCCGATGAAGATCAGCGTGAACGCGCCGACGAATTCCGCCACGGCCTTCCGCCAGGCCGCTACCGCCATCTCCCGCCTCCGCGCGGCCGAAAAGGCGAGGCGTACTTCTACTTTCTCGTCCGACAGAACGCGACGAGCGCGTCACGCGATGTACGTCGCGGAGCCGCGATCGAAGCCGGGCACGAACTCGAGCTGCAGCTCGGACGGCTGCCACGCGGCGTCCGGGAAGACGAGATTCGGGAAGAACCGCGCCGTGTCGCCCGAGATCTGCGTGACGATGTGGTCCGCGCCGAAAAGCGTCTCGAGGATGCGGTACGACTGCTCCCGGCACACCCGCTCGTCGATGAAGCCGATCGAGTGCAGGTACTCGTGCAGGAGGACGTAGAAGGCGTACGGCTTGTACAGGGCCGGGTTCGTCTCCTGGATCCGGAGGAGAGGCACCTTGTTCATCACGATCACGTTGCTCGCGACCGGATAGAAGGCGCCGAGGAATCCTTGCGGGTGGTTGCCGAGGTCCGCGAGGGCGAGCATCAGACCCGCTCGGGAGCGGCCGAGGACCGTCTCGACGGCTCGCTTCACGAGCTCGTAGAGATCGGAGAGCGTCCGGGATTGATCGAGCTTCCGCGCGAAGTCCATCGGGGAAGTCAGCGCCTCGGTCGCACTTAAGGAATTGCCCGACGAAATCACGGGGCCGAAAACGGCAAGAGGTTCACGCCCTCGAACCCGAGGAACAGGAGCGCCGCATAGAAAATCGAGAGGACCGCGGCCGCGATGCTGACGGCCCGTCGGACCCGGCCGGTGCCCCAACGCGCGACCGGGTACGACACGCCGATTCCGAAGACGATCATCCCGGCGACGACGCCGAGGCTGAACACGCCGACCCCGCCGAGGAGCCCGACGAGGGACGTCACGCTCAGGGAGGCGACGAACAGGATGAGCAGCTCGTCGTTGCTCGCGAGGCCGTGGACGATGCCGATGCCGAACATCGTGCGGTGTTCCGGGTCCTCGTGAAGATGCGTGTGCACATGGACGTGCTCTTCCAATTCGTGCCGATGCGCGTGGCGGTGGAGGAACCCGAATTCGACAAGCAACCCGACCACCCCAATGACCACGAGCATCACCGCAACGGCGATCTCGAGATTCGCGAGGATACCTTGCAGGACGGTGGCCCGGAGTTCGTACAGGAGGACCGTGATGATCGTCGCGGTGATCATGTGGCCCGCGGCCCAACTCACGCTCATCAACGTCGTCTTGCGAAGGCTCTTACTGCGCGTCAGCAGGTTGGAGACGGCGACGAGGTGGTCCGCGTCGTAGCTGTGCTTGAAGCCCAGCGCCAGGGCGAGGACCACGAAGAATGCGGGGTCGATCGGCATCTTAGGACTGTTACGGCCGGACGAGCGGCGAGCCGCGTAACACGTCTGACGAGATAGTAACACGCCTTAAACGTTCGCCGGGGCCTTGAAGACCCCCGTAACACCTAGGTGGGTCGGGGGTAACACATGGCCGTCGACCGCATCGGCGTCTCGCTCCAAGGGAGGCTCCTCGCCGACTTCGACCGTCTCGTCCGCTCCGAAGGATTCCCGAGTCGCTCCGAGGCGTTGCGGGAGCTGATTCGGCGCGCGCTCGTCCGTGAGCGCCGGGAAGCGGGCGGAGAAGTCGTCGGCACGATCACGTTCGTCTATCGGCACGACGTCGGCATGGTTACCCATCGCATCCTGCATCGACAGCACGACTTCCTCGGGTCAATCCGCGCGACGGCCCACACGCACTTGAACGAAGAGACCTGCCTCGAAGTCCTGATCGTGGAAGGGGATGCAGGACGCGTGCAGCAACTCGCGGACCGCCTCAAGACGACGAAGGGCGTCTTGTTCGCGGAGACCGTGGTCGCGGCGGCGGACATCGGGTAGCCGTGAGTACCACCCGTGGGAACGCCACGGAAGGATTTATCCGGGGGCACGGCGACGCCATTTCCGACAGCCCACCGGCCTGTCAGGTCGAGTCCTCGATGTCGTACCCGTACGCTCCGACGCGCGCCCCGAGGGCCCCGCCGTCGTTGCCGTTCGGGTGGGGCGCCGTGACCGTGCTCCTCATCGGGGCGCTCTTCACGATCGTGGGCATCGTGATCATCCTCTACGCATTCTTCGGCTTCCTCATGGGCACGATTGGCGCCGCGATGAGCTCGTCCTTCTCCGTCATGCCGTTCTTCCAGTCGTTCTTCGGAGCCATCATCCTGTTCGTCATCGGCGGCGTCCTCGCCGGCGTCGGCGGATGGATGATCCGGCTCTGGTGGATCTTCCTGCTCGTCGGCGTCGTCGCGGGCGCGGGGAGCGCCAAAACGGCCCGGGACCGCGAGGTCTCTCGCGGGCCGGCCATCCAGATCCGGTGCACGAAATGCGGCCGGCTCAATCCCGAGTGGGTCCAGTTCTGCATGGGCTGCCGGAATCCCGTATAGGCGTCGCCGGTCCTTCAACCAGACCTATTCCCGGCGTACTACTAGGACGGGCATTCCTCTGCACGATAGGGCCTTGAGTTACTTGCGATAGCACGAGCTTATTCAGCGGATGTCGAGGCTAGCCTTTGCGACACCCGATCAAAGAATCGATAGGAAGCGAAGGAGAGAAAAGCGGCGTCGTACAAGGCTAGGATGAGCAGCGTAACCTCCAGGGAAGGCGCCTCGCTTGCTGACGTCACGATGACTGCAGACGTGATTATCCAGCCAAAGGCGAGGACCACCGCTCCTATTAGACCGGCAGCCCTCCAAGCCCGAAATGCTCGCGTTTGACCCGCATCCAAACCGCGCTTTCTAAGGTAGCGTGTTAAAGATTCTTCCTTTGTCATTCCGAGAAAGTTCGCGGAGGAGAGAAGCAGGAACAGCAACACAAAAATCAGCACTATATCTAAAGCGAACGTCTCGCCAAGTCCAGAAGACATCCCGGACCTCCCTAACAGCTCCCCTGCCAGAGCTAGACGGCCCCAGCCCAGCAAATGGTCAGAGGGACCGCCTCCTCTCCAATAAATAGCAAGTCAATACCATCGCTGAAGATGACTGCCAGTACTACAACGGCCGTGAAGATGGCGCAACCTATTCCCAGAAAGATTGACCCGATCTTCCCATATTTCTGGCAGCTTCCTGAACCGGTTTCGCCTCCCCCGCCGCTACTGCCCGCGCCGCCGTCCCCTCCGTAGTCATGCCCAGTCCCGAAATACAGGGTTGAAACCCACTCCGCCACTCACGTAACTGTCGCCCCCTCCTCCGTCGAACAGGTGGCTCGGCAAACGTCCGCTCGGGTCGATCCGGTTCGCCGGGTTGTTGCCGACGCAAGTACAACGGTTATAGCGCCGCACAGGCCGAACTACTGTCACTTAGTCCCTCCCAGGGAATCCATGCTAGACACTCCTCCCCACTCTCGTCCGAACGTAGACGCTCAAGAAGACAACAAGAAACAGGAACGTGGTCCCCACCATTCCAACAATCTCCGGCTGCCATTCTTGATTTCGCCAGAGCGCGAACGCGAGCACGATCTCCGGAGCCAACAAAACGAGCGTGACGAAGATGACCCGCCGGGCACGAAGGTTGGCCCGATCCCTTCGCTGCTCGAAAGAGAGTCTTGACATTACATCGATTCTCTGCTTCCGGCGCTGGGTCTGGAAAGGAAGAAGCTTGTAGGCTGAGGTCATGAGCAATCCGGCTCCCAGAGCGACAAGCACGAGCGCGGGCCCACCGAGGCTCCCCCCTCGTAGAACGGCAACGAGCGATCCGATGACGATAGTTCCTCCCCCGATGACGCCAAGAGCCGAAAGCAATCTAAGCCTGGGCAACAGATTCCTTGAGTTGCCCTCCATCGGAGTCATTCCAATTCTCCCGTTACGAAACTGAAAATCGGCCGGTCGGCTTCTTCTCGCCAAATTACGGTGTCCTTGGCGCCGAACCGCCAAGTTGCCGATCTCCGCTCCCGGAGTGGGGCTGAGAGCAGTTGAGCCTGGTTCATCGTCGACTCCTATCTGCTATTGGCGTGACACAGCCTTGCAAACAACGGACCCACAGGTAGGCGCAGACGACACAAACCGCGCAGGCGACGGCGATTTCCGGCAGAAATGGTGCAAAGACCTCCATGGTCGCCCCAGCTGTTTCAACTATGCTCCAGATAACCGCGCCGCAGGCCACGCACGGAGGGCCGCACGCAATGACAGCCAATGGGCCTGCCTCCTGCAACAGCACGTCGAATAGGCCGCCGACATCGAGTGTGCAACCCACGACGCACTTCCAATCAACAGAATACTGCGGTCCGTACCAAATCGGATTGAACCCGATGCCTCCGCTTGTGTAACTGTCGCTCCCTCCGCCGTCGAACAGGTGGCTCGGCAACTTGCCACTCGGGTCGATCCGGTTCGCCGGGTTGTTGCCGACGTACGCGTAGCGGTTGTAGCCGCCGCAGAGCCCTGCCGAATCGGACGACGTGAACCGGCCCGCCGACGGATCGTAGTACCGGGTGCGGTAATACATGAGAGCCGCTTCGTTCTCCCGCGAAGTGAAGCCGTACGTGTTCGAGGCGCCAGTCTGCGATCGGATTCCCCCGAACCCGTTGTACCGGTACGTCGAGAGCGTGCCGCCCGCGCCGTCCGTGAGCCGCGTGACGCTCCCGAGGCCGTCCCGCTGATAGAAGGACCACGTCCCCGTCTTCATCCCGAGCGGCTCGTCGACCCGAGGTCCGTGGACGTACGTCGCGTTGACGGAACCGGTTGACGTGAACTCCGTCACGACATCGTCGACGCCCGACACCCCGGCGTAGTCGTACCCGAAGAACGTCGTCGTGCCGCCGGAGACCCGCTTCATCCGTTTGCCTTCGGCGCTGTACTCAAACGAGGCCGTCGGCCCGCCACCCGCGATCGAGGTGATTCGGTTCTCGACGTCGTAGCCGTACGACGTGGCGTTCCCCCCGAGGGTCTTCGATCGGAGGTTCCCGTTCTTGTCGTAGGCGTACGTCGTCCCGCCGCCTGACACGACGGACCGGAGGAGTTGGTCCTCCTTCCCATACGAGAACGTTGTCGTGGCCGTCGAATTGATTGCATGTCGGCGGTTTCCGTCCTTGTCGTAGTCGTACGAGGTGTACCGACCGTCCGAGGCGGATTCCCTGATGAGACGATATAGGTTGTCGTAATCGTACTTTACCCACGACCCGTCCATCTCGACGACCCGCACGCGGTTGCCCGCCTTCTCGTACCAATACGTGAACGATTCGAGAGTCGTCGCGCCCTTCTTCGAACTCGTCGTGTTGAGACGGCTCGCGGCGTCGTAGGCCCATGTCGTCACGACGTTGTTCGGCTCGGTAAGCTTCGTCCGTCGGTCATCTTGGTCATACGCGTACCACCACGCAGAGCCATCGCTGAACGCGGTCTTGTTCAGTCGACCGATCGGATCCCACACATACGTGACGTACGTCCCGTCGGAGTAATTCATCCGGGTCCGATGGGAATCGACGTCGTATTGGTAGGAGACCGTCTTCGAAAACACGCCATTGTAGTTGTACGTCGTCGAGGCGCGCCGGTCGAGGGCATCCCACGTCTCGTCCCGAGTGTAACCGAGGCCCGTCGCGTGAAGCGTGTTCCCGTTCGCGTCGTACGTGGCCGTCCCGACGACCGACCCGGGATAGGTGATTTTCATGAGGCGGTTCTCCTTGTCCCACGCGTACCTGGTGAGGTTCCCGTTCGCATCCGTCCGCGTGGCCATGTTGCCGCCCGCGTCGTACGTGTATGAGGAATAGTTCCCGCCGGCGCTCATCTCTCGCGTCTGGCGGTCGTACGCGTCGAAATCGTATGAGGTCGCGTTCCCGCTCGGGTTCGTGAACCGCACGAGGCTGCCTCGGAGATCATAGTCGGACAAGCTGAAGTTGCCGCCCGCCTCCGTGGTCTTCGCGATCTTCCGCGAGGTGACGTTGATCGCGAAGGAAGTCACCTGGTTGTTCGGATCCGTGCTCCGGGTCCTGTCGCCCCTCGCGTTGTAGCCGAAGGAGGTGATATTGCCCGATGGGTCCGTCACGCTCGTCAGGCGATCGAGGCTGTCGAACTGATTCTTCGTCTTGAACCCGAGAGGGGTGGTGACGTTGAGTCGGCGGCCGACGCCATCGTATTCGTACGTTGTCGAATACCCGTTTGGATTCTGGACTTGTTTAAGCCATCCGTGGCCGTCGTAGGTGTAGTTCGTCTGGTATCCTCGGAAGTCCTTGGAGGTCGCGAGGAAGCCTTGGGAGGTGTACGTCCGGTGCGCGACGGAACTCAGGGCGTTCGTGGTCGTCAGAAGGTTGCCGTTCGCATCGTAGGTGAAGCTCGTCTTGTATCCGCGGTAGTTCGTCTGGTCGAGCAAGAGGCTGACGTACTGCGTGGCCGTGTTGACCTCGGTCCAAGTCTGGGAGGACACGTTGCCACCGGGGTCGGTGCGGCTCACGGGCCGGGACCGATAGTCGATGTCTTGGAGCCACGCATTGACGCGGCCGTCCGTGATTCGGATCTTGTTCATCTCGCCGTCCCATCGGTAGGCGCTCCAATTGCCCTTGGAGTCACAGGCGGCGCAGCCCATCGACGGCCCGGACATGTTCGTCGGGTTGCCGAACGAATTGAGGGTGATCATCGTCGTGAAACCGCGGGCGTTCGTGATCGTCCGGGTAGAGGAACCGTACGCGATTGCGTACTGACGGTATTGCCAGACGACGCTGCCCGCCTGGTAGAATCCGAGCCAGATCTCCGTCGCCCGGCTCGAACCGTCGTAGACGAAGGATGTCCGCTTCCCAACGGAATCCACGATGGACGCGAGCTTGCTCGAACTGTACGTGTAGTTTTCCAGGAAACCCATCGGGTCGATGCGCTGAATCAGATTCGAGCTCCCGTCGTAACTGTAATTGACGTATCGGCCGATCGGGTCCCGAATCGACGTAATGCGGCCGCTCCCGTCGTACGTGAACGTCAGGGCCTGGCCGGAGTCGTCGGTGACGGTTGATAGACGGCCGGACGTGTACGTCATCGTGACCTTGTTGCCGTTCTTATCCACGTTGGACGTCAGCTTTCCGGACGAATCAAATGTCTCACGCGTTCCGTCGAGGCGCCAGAGGGCGAACGAGCCATCGCCGTTCTTCACGAGGCGCGCGGGGATGCCCCGAGGCGCGGCGTAGCCGCCCGTTGTGCCTTTGGGCGTGAAGGTGTGCTGCGAACCGTCCGCGTCGTTCCAGGTGACGGTCGTGTCGGCGTTAACGACGAGTTTCTCGTTGTAGGTGAACGTCCAGCCGTTCCCAAACGGGCCCGCCTCGCTCCCCCGGAGGCTGTTGTACGAACGCTGGATGAACAGGTCGAACGCCCGCGCCCGGATCGAGATGTCCCGGGTCGAGTACCAGACGTTCCCCGTGACGGCGTTCACTTGGCCGCCGACATAGGCGTACCACGGTTCGAATCCCGTGTTCGACGTCGGGGAGATTGCCTGCGGGAGGTTGTCTTCGGTGGTTGTGAGTTCCGAGAGGGACGGAGTGCCCTCGTTGCCGGTGGTGAGCGTGACTTGCAGTTTGTAGTACCGTTGTGAGTCTTGGTCCGACACCTTGTAGAAGACGCCGCTCGCGGTATCGGCCTTGAGGTTCGTCCAAGGCCCCCAGGGATCGCTGGTGGTCGCCCGGCTCTGAATCCGCACGTGGGTCTGGTTGAACGCGTCCACGACGCCGACCGTCTTCGTCTGCATCGGGTGGTATCCCCCGGTCGCGTCGCGGATCGCCGTCGTCATCGTCCCAATCGCGGTATTCCACACCCGGACGTCGTCGATGTTCGTCTTGGCCACGCTATTCGTCGCGAACTTGATGTAGCCGGTTGCAAGAGCCCCGGTTCCCGTGTTGTCCATGCCAGACCACCTGAGAGCACCTTGCCACCACACCTCGAGCGAGGGGGCGGCGACCCAGCCGCCACCGGTGACCCGAAGCTTCGCCGTGTAGTCGGTGTTCGCGAGGATTTGCACGCCCGGAATCGTCGCGACGGTGTAGAGGATGCCAAGGGACTTCTTCTTGAGCGTCAGCGTGTCGCCGACTTCGGACATGTCGAGGTAGTAGTGGTTGTTCGCGTCCGCGTACCGGAAGTACGCCTGGGCTGTCCCTCCGGCCTGGGTGAATCGGATCTTGTATGCGAATCGATAGTCCGCCCAGAGGTTCGACCCGGCGAGGTTCAGCTTCACCGTCGTGCTCGTCGAGAGCTTCATGACGCCGGTCGTGAACGTCACAGATCCGGATTCGACGACCCATTGGCCCTCGTTGGTGTTGTCGTTGAAGTTGTCCGCGAACCAGCCGATCTTGACGTTGTGGTCGCCCTTGTCCTCGGTCGCGTCCTGGAACGTGCTCGCGCCCCATCCGAGCGAGGCGCTGAGCGTCCACGTCGGATCCACGTACAAAGGATACACTGCCGTCGCGAGCATCGTCGGGTCGAGCAGAATCAGGATCTGCCCGTCGGCGTAGCTCAGCGAGCCGATCGGGTTCTCCCAAACCTGCGGCGTCAGGGACGAATCCCAAGCGTGGAAAGGCTCCGTCTGCCACACCGCTGACCCGGTTTGATCGCTGAGCGTAACCACGCTGTTCGAGACGTCGACCTTGTACTTCGTTTCGAACGGAATCAGGATGCGATCGCTACTCGGAACGACGGAGAACACCAGAGTCTCCTTGATTCGGTTGGGAAGGAATTCATGGACCGAATCCGGTAGGATGCCTTGACTGAAACTCTCATTCAGACGGCTGGCCGTGAAGCTCTTCCCCGAGTCGGAAACCATGTAGGGCCAGTCGCCTTTCGAACTATTGAGAGAACTCTCGGGGAGTACGACGCCGTCCCACCGTTGGAACGTCGCGACGTCTCGCACGGACAGGAGGCCGTCGACTTTTTCGAGAACAACCCCACCCGCAGTCCCGGAATCAACGCTCGCGCCCTGAGCGAGCGGAACGTTGACGGAGTCCGCTCGAACTGGTCGCGACAGCCCCGCGAACGATCCGAGCAGGAAGAGCACAACACAGACGAGAGTGAGAATCACTCGAGGCTTCGACGTGGGCGTCCCTCCTTGGAGTCACGTCGAAACGTTTCCCACGCCAGCACGGGGGTGTTTCCGCGCGGCTCAACGCTATGAGGGTGAACATCCTCTACGGACTTAGTTCCTTCGGCTCGCCACTCATTTTGGGCCTGCCGCAAGTGGCGTCTCATCCCGAGGCATGGACCTGGAGTCTGGCATCCCGACACCACCGGCCCTCGAGACAGTGTCTATCTAATCTCGATGCGAATCTCTGCAGGTTCGGAACCTATTTGAGTCCGAGGCGGGGTTCGCGCGAATCGATGGGGCTCCTCACCCGCTTCGCCAGCCAGTGGGTGGCGGGGGAGACCCTCGAGGACGCGCTTCGAGTCGCGAAGGACGCGAACCGCCGAGGGATCGACGCGCTCGTCAACCACCTCGGGGAGCACTACCGTGAGAAGGGCCCGGTCGAGGCGACGAGCCGCGAGTACCTCCGGCTGGTCTCCGCGATGCGCGACCAGGGCATCCGCGGGCATGTGAGCCTCAAACCGACGCAGTTCGGCGTGCTGATCGAACGGTCGTACGCCCTCGCCCAGATGCTCCCCGTCCTCGACGCGACGAAGGCCGACGGCCGCGTGCTGTGGCTCGACATGGAAGGTTCGAACACGACGGACGACACGATCGGGATCGGCGAGGATCTGCGAGCACGGTACGAGCGCGTGGGGGTCTGCGTCCAAGCGAACCTGCGGCGGACCGCGGACGACCTGAGCCGGCTCCTCGACCACGACATCCGCGTGCGCCTCGTGAAAGGCGCGTACAAGGAGAGCCCAGACATCGCCTTCCCGACGCGGGCGGAGATCGACCGCGCGTACCTCGCCCACCTTGAGACGTTGTTCGAGCGAGGCCACGACTTCCAGGTCGCGAGCCACGACGGGCGCCTGATCGAGCGGGCCCTCGAACTCGCGCGGGAGCATCCCACGCCGTTCGAGTTCGCGATGCTCCAGGGGGTTCGGGACCCGCTGAAGGACGAGCTGGTCAAGGGGGGCCACCGGGTGGCGGAGTACATCCCGTACGGCCCGAACTGGCTGCCGTACTTCACCCGCCGGCTCCGGGAACGGCCTCGGAACATCGTGACGATGGTCCGTTCCTTCGTGAGCGGCTGAAAGCTTTTCCCGCCCCGGAGCGTTGCAATCCCGTGGACGCGCGCGCCTTCCGGCGGACGATGGCGGTCCTCGAGAGGACCTATCCGATGAAGGATTGGTCGAAACGCATGACCGCATTTGAGGTCCTCGTATCGACGGTCCTGTCGCAGAGCACCACCGTCGCGAACGAGCGACGTGGCCTGGAGGGATTGCGCACGACGTTCGGCGAGATCACGCCGGAACGCCTCGCGGCCGCGCGGGACGACGCAATCGCTGCCGCGATTTGGCACGCCGGCCTCGCACGGCAAAAGGCACCGCGGATCCAACGAATCGCGAGGTCAATCTTGGAGAGATGGGACGGTCGCGTCGAGCGGATCCTCGAGCTTCCCACCGAGGCGGCGCGGGCCGCGCTCATGTCGTTGCCCGGCGTCGGCCCGAAGACCGCCGATGTCGTCTTGGCGATGGCGGGCGGCCATCCGACGTTCCCGGTGGACACGCACGTCGCCCGGATTGCAAAGCGATGGAATGTCGTACGATCGGCGGACTACGAATCGATCCGGGCCGCCCTCGAGCGCCGCACGCCGCCGGAGAAGCGGAAGTCGTGGCACCTCGCGATGATCACCCACGGCCGGGCCCTCTGCCGGGCGCGCAATCCGCTCTGCGACGAGTGCCCGGTGCGACGGGACTGCGACTGGTACCGGCGCGTCCGGAGCCATCGTCGGTCGCGGGCCGTCGCGCAACAAAGAGTTAAGAGCGCCCAGTAAATAGCGCGGGGAGCGGTGGGTCGTGGGCGTCGCCGATTATATTCAGCTGATGAAACTGCGGATTGATGCGCTTCTGTTGCTGGTGGCTGCCGCCGGATACGTCGCGACGAGCGGCCCGCACGTGGACCCGACCCGGTTCGGCCTGCTCATGGTGTCCGGCCTCCTCGCCGCCGCCGGCGCGAGCGCGACGAACCACTACCTGGACCGAGACTTGGACTCGCTGATGCGGCGCACCCGGGCCCGGCCCCTGCCGCAGCACCGGATCGATCCGCCCGCGCACGCCCTGGAATTCGGCGTCGCATTCCTGGCCCTCGGACTCGGGATCGCGGGGTTGGGAATCAACGTCCTCACGGCCGCGATGATCGGCCTCGGCTATGCGGTCTACATCGGCGTGTATACGCTCGGCCTGAAGCGATCCCATGTCAGCAATATCGTGATCGGGGGATTCGCGGGGTCGTGCCCCGCGCTCGCGGGCTCTGCCGCCGCCGCGAACGCGATCAGCTTGCCGGCGGCGCTCATCGCGCTCCTCGTGTTCCTCTGGACCCCGGGCCACTTCTGGGCGCTCGCATACCGGAGCCGAGACGATTACCGCCGCGCGGGCCTGCCGATGTTGCCCGCGGTCCGCGACGAGCGCACGTCCGTTTGGGCGATCACCGGGTCGACCGCGATCCTGGCGGTCGCGAGCATCACCTTCGTCTTCACGAGCGCTTTCGACGTCGTGTACCTCGTCGTGGCCGGCGTCGCGGGCGCCATCCTCCTCGGGCTGATGGTGAGGTTCCTCTGGACGCCGAACGCCGAGACGGCCTGGGCGGGATACAAGTTCTCCGGCGTGTACCTGGCCCTCGTGCTGGTCGGCATCATGCTGGATGCCGTCGTGCGAATCCCGGTGTGACGCCCCGCGGGCCCGTCGCAACCCTGCCTTTTAATACGAGCCTCACCTTAGTATCCTCGAACCCACGAGTCGGTGGACGGCATGCCGGGGTTGGCGCTTGTTGATGGCAATCGGTCCCGCGCCCCGCGCCGTGTCGTGATCGCTTCCGACTGAGGCGAC
>DASPXQ010000108.1:0-3368 GCA_035637195.1 Thermoplasmata archaeon
CCAGCCCGGTCCGTCCTTCCGACCGCCGTCGCGATACGCGAGGACCTCGGGCGGCGTCATCGCTTCGTGGCCGACGCAGAACGGGCAGTCCTCCTTCGGCGTCGAGGCTCTCGCGTTTCGGAACGCGCCCGGACGGCGGGAGCGCGCGGCGGAGAACACGACCCACGTGTCCGTCGCGTAGTCCTTCCGGATCTCCGGCATCGCCGACTCGCCGATGCGTGCGTCGGTCTATTTTAGCGTTGTGAGGACCGCGACCTGTCTTTGCGCTCGCTGCTTCGGCGGCGAGGCGCCCGAACCTTTTTACCACAAAACCGCCATCCGCCGCGGGGTTAGGGAGGAGAGCGATATGGCTGGATCATCGAGTTCGAGTGCGCCCGGCGGGAGTACGGATTACGCGCCCCCGCGGAAGATGGGCCGAATGCTTGCGGTCCTGATCGTGCTGCTGGTTGCGACGAACGCGGTCACGGCGGTGACCGTGTACTACGTGACCGCGCCGACGACCGCGGCGGTGCAAACCCTCCGGGTCATCGGTCCGTGGGCGGGGCCGGAAAAAGCCAAGTTCCTGCCGGTCCTGAACCTGTTCCACAACCAGACGGGCATCAATTACGAGTACATCACAACTCGACAAGAGGACCTTCAATCGCTCCTGCCGAACTGGTTCGCCGCGGGGCGGGCCCCCGCGGATCTGATCTTCATGCCGAGTTCGTTCATCAAGACATATGGAGTCCAGGGGCACGCTACGGACCTCGCGTCGACGATTACGCAGTCGAACTACGCTGCCGGCGCGTTGGACCCACTCAAGGACGGCAGCAAGCTCTACGGCGGCGCGTACACGGGAAAGGTCAAGCCGGGCTTCTGGTACAACAAGTCGTTCTTCACGGCGAACAACCTGCAAGCGCCGACGACCTTCGCCGGATTCGAGGCCCTCTTGGCCGACATCGAGACGCGCGGGCTCGTGACGAACCAGCCGATCATCAGCGGCGACGGCGTCGGTTGGCCTCTCTCCGACGTCGTGGAGCACTTCATCGCGACCTACGGAGGCCCGAGCATGCACCGCGCTCTGACGGCGGGCACGCTCTCGTGGACGGACCCAACCGTCCGCAACATCTTCGCAACGTACCTCGTGCCGACCCTGACGAAGCGCGACGTGTGCGTCAACGGTTGCTGGAGCGCGCCTCGGCAGTGGGACACCGGGGTGACGGAGTGGTGGGCCGGAGACTACGCCCTCTACTTCATGGGAAGCTGGATCACGGGGATGGTCCCGAACCCGGCGGACATCGGGGTGTTCTCTCTCCCCGGTGGCGTGAGCACGCAAGGGATCGTGTTCGCGGCGGACTACTTCTTCGTGCCGAAGTACGCGACGCAGCTCGACTCCGCGAAGCGGCTCGCCGCGTTCCTGGGCAGCGCCGCCGCGCAGACGGAGCAGGTGAAAGTCGGCGGGCATATCGCGACGGTCACCGGAGTGCCTTCGAGCGCATATCCCCCCTTGGATGCATCGATTGCCGCGCTCTTGACCGGCAAGGAAGTGCTCTCGGATCTCGACGACACGAAGGGAGGCACGTTCCAGACGACGTTCTGGGCGCAGCTCCAGGCGCTGTGGGCGGACCCGAGCACCCTCGACACCCGCCTCGCGAATATTCAAGCGGCCGCATGAGGCGAGCCCGAACGGGGCGCGCCAAGCGCCCCCTCTCCTTTTACTCGACGTCCGTGGCCCGCGTGCTGTTCTTCGTGCCCGCGACGGTCCTGCTGATTGTCCTCGTCGTCTACCCCGTCCTCCAAACGCTCGCCCTGAGCTTCTTGGGCCCCACCTCCGGCGGATTCGTCGGCTTCGACAACTACGGGAACGTCCTCGGCCGGCCGGAGACGATCGACCTACGGAACTTCAATCCGACATACGCCTTCATCGGAGAGTTGCTCGGGGGACCCGTGGGCGGATTCGTCGCCGGGTTCCTGGACGCGCAATTCCCCCTCGGCACCCTGATCGACAACCTTCTGTGGATCGCAATCCACCTCCCGATGACCCTGTTCACCGGGTTGTTCCTCGCGCTCACGCTGCAGAAGGTGCGTGGTGCGTCCGTCGTGAAGTCGATGGTGTTCCTCGGGATGGTCACGCCGCTCATCGTCGGCGGCATCATCCTGCGGTACCTGTTCGACGAGAAGTCCGGGATCGTCCCACAGTTCTTCGGAGCCATCGGAATCAGGTCCCTTGCCATCCAGTGGACCCAATACCCGTCGACCTTGCTCTTCGGACTCATCTTCGGCTCCGTGTGGCTGTGGACGGGCTTCAGCCTGATCATCTACTCCGCGGGGCTCACGACGATCCCGAAGGACTACTTCGAAGCGGCGCAGATCGACGGAGCCTCGTCGTGGCAGATGTTCCGGAAGATCACCTGGCCGCTCCTACGGCCGATCACCCTCGTCGTCGTGACGATGACGGTCCTGTGGGAGCTGAAGATCTTCGACATCGTCTACGCGGCGACCAACCCGAACGGCGGCGTCGGAAACGCCGCGGACGTGCTCGCCCTGCAGATGTGGCGGTACGCCTTCCGCGCGGGCAACTATGCCGAGGCCGCTGTCGTCGCGACGCTCTTGAGCGGGCTCACACTCCTCGTCGCCTCGTTCATGTTCCACCGGATGGTCGTGGGCATGCGTGGTGGCGGGAGCCGGCCAAGCCTCTTCGCGCGGCTGCTCCGAATCGTGAGGCGACCATCGTGAGCGGTTGGAGCCTTGCGCGGCTTCGCGTTCGACCGCGCACGATTGCAATCCATGCGGTCGCGTGGGGCGTCGGGTTCGTTTGGTTGCTGCCGTTCCTCGGAGTCCTGATGACGTCGATCCGTCCCGTGGGCGAGATCCTGCACGGCTGGTGGCTCGTCGATCCCTTCAACCCGACGGCCAAGAACTTCGTCACGACCTGGACCGACCCCGAGACTCCGATGTGGAGGGGCATCCGAAATTCCTTCATCGTCGCGATCCCGTCGACCGCCATCCCGATCTTCATCGCGTCCTTCGCGGCTTACGGCTTCGCCCGATTCCGCTTTCCGATTCGCGACTACCTGTTCCTAACGATCGTCCTGTTCATGGCCGTCCCGCAGCAGATGGTCGCGGTGCCCATCTTCCTGCGGATGATTGAACTGGGCCTATGGGACAACTGGCTCGGCGTCATCCTGCTCCATTCGAGTTGGGCGATCCCGTGGATCCTGTTGTTCATGAGAAACTTCTTCCAGACCCTCCCTGCGGAGGTCGAAGAGGCGGCGCGGGTCGACGGGGCATCCGACTTGCGCATTTTCCTGAAGATCGTACTCCCGATGGCCCTGCCCGCCTTGGCGGCCGTGGCGGTGTTGCAGTTCATGTGGGTCTGGAACGATTTC
>DASPXQ010000109.1:0-8008 GCA_035637195.1 Thermoplasmata archaeon
ATCCTCCTCAAAGGGCTCGTGCAGATCGTCGTGTACATGGTGGCCGCCCCGCTCGTCGGGCTCCTCTTCGCGTTCGGGCTCGCGCTCCTCGTGATCCGCGCGTTCCGAAGGTCGACCCCGTCGCGGGTGAATCACGAGTTCAAGCGCCTGCAGCTCGTCTCGAGCTTCTTCTACAGCGTCACTCACGGCACGAACGACGCTCAGAAGGGGATGGGCATCATCACGCTCATCCTCGTCGTCGCCGCGATCGGGCCGCCGTGGGGGCCGCCGACGGGGGAGTTCCATGTTCCCTTCTGGGTGATTCTCGGCGCGCACGCCTCGATTTCCCTGGGCACATTCTTCGGCGGTTGGCGGATCGTCCGGACGATGTCGCAACGGGTCACCGCCCTCCGGCCGTGGCAAGGCTTCTCCGCGGAGACCGGCGGCGGCATCGCGCTCGCGAGCACGGCCCTCGCCGGCATCCCGGTGAGCACGACCCACGTGATTGCGTCGGCGATCATGGGCGTCGGGGCGACGAAGCGCCTCTCGGCGGTGCGATGGGGCGTCGCGCGCCGCATCGTTTGGGCCTGGATCATCACAATCCCGGCGTCCGCAGGCGTCGGGATGGCCGCATACGCGGTGCTGCGCCTCGCCTTCGGGGTCTGACTGCGCCTGTTCGGATTCGATTCCGCTGGGCCACCGCTCTAACCGGGAGGCGCCCGGACTGCAGTCCTTGAACGGTTCGGCGAATCCGTTCGAATTCGGCGATCTGGTCTGCGTTAGATATTATTGCCTCAGACAGATATTAGTCGGATTCGATCCTTGGCGCGAGCAGAAAGCGAACCTCGCCCTTGCCGCCCGCGATCTTGAACTCCATCTTCACCGGATAGTCGGAGCCCAGGAACAGCGAGACGTTGGGCGCGGAGCTGATCGCCTTCACCATGTTCGAGAAGTAGTCGAGCGGGAACAAGGACCGCACCGCTTCCTTCGCCTGGATCTCCTCGAGCAGGTCCTTCGGGACCATGTGCGAGACGTTGTCCGTGTCGCCCTCCGACACGATCTCGAATCCGTCCGGCGAGGCCTTGAGCGCGATGTGATCGCTGATGCTCTCCGACGCGCGGATCGCCTGGCGCAGCTCGTCCGTCCGCACCACGACCTTCGCGGGCAGGTTGAGGCTCGGGACCTTCGGGTCGCTCATTCCGGCGGTGTCGACGAGGGCCATCCGCCGGGTCGTATTACCGACCGTCACGACGAGCCGGTTCTTGTCCTCGTCGTGGCTCAGGGAGATCGTCTCGCCGGCCTTCGCCAGACGCAGGATCTCCTTCATCTTGTCCATGTCGATCCCGAGCTCGCCTTCGTCGGCCTTGAAGGCCTCGAAGGCCCCCCGGTCCAACGACAGGTCGACCATCGCGACGTGCGCGGGGTCGACGGCCTTGACGATGACGGAGTCCTTGCCGACGTTGAATTTCGCTTCATCGACGAGCGTCGATACCACGTCGACCACCTCCTTGAGGATATCAGCCTTGACCTTGGCCTCGAACAATTCCCGCTCCCCCATGAATTTCGGTCCGCAATCCGATGGACGATAATAAAGGTTCCCGGCGCCTCGCTCAGTATTCCCGCCAAGTGTGCCCGCACTTCACGCACCGGTAGATCCGGGTCGTCGGCTCGTCCGCCGCGCGGGTCTGCCGCATCACCCAGAACGCCTCGTAGTGACCGCACTTCGGGCACTCGACGCGCGTCTTCGGGAGCGTCTCGGTGATCTCGTCGAGGACGAGCGTCTCCGCGGGCTTCTCCTTCCCCGCCCGGGCGACCTTCGTGACCGTCGCGTCCTTCCCGGACAGGGACCGCTCGTAGCCGCACGAGTTGCAATGCACCTTCCCCTTCGTGGGGAACATGAGCGAGCCACATTTCGGGCAGAACATCGGGAGCGGGGACAGTCAGAGGACCGTGCGGTAAAAAAGTTGTCGCTCACAGCTTCGAGTGATCGTAATTCTTGAGGGCGCGCTCGACGAACCGCTGGATCGCGCGCTCCTCCGCCTGGCTACGCAGCCGTGCGGGACGACTCTCCCGCTCCGGCGGCTCCTCGTCCTCGTCCTCGTCGGCCCTCGCCCGAGCCCCGTGGTGATGACCGCGCCGCTCGTCGTCGTGGGCGCGAGCGGACCTGTGCAGGCGCACCTCGACGACCTCGCGGTCGTCGTCCTCGTCCTCTTCGTCGTCGTCCGGGCGACGACGGAGGCGGGTCGCGTGACGGCCCTGCGCGTCGAGCACTTCGGCGGGCACGGAGTGGTAGTCGTCGAGTCGGTCCGACGGACCGCGATGGCGTCGCCGGCGGGCTTCGGGGACGACGATAGGCCGCGCGTGACCGCGGGCGTGTGCTCGAACGGGGCGCCGGGACCGCTGGATCTCCTCGTCGTCCTCGTACGCCTCCTCTTCCTCGTCGACGTACGGTCGTGCGCCGAGGAGAGGTTGCACGAAATTGACTCCGACCGAGGATCCGGACCCGGAGCCGAAGGTCAGCTCCCGTCGCGTCTGCTCCGCGATCAATCCGCCGATATACGCGAAGATGATGACCATGAGGTAGCCGTTCGTGCCCATGCCGAACGTCGTGGTCAGCGCCTGAGCGAACCCCTGCATGTAGGCGACCATGAACTCCTTGTACGGCAGGAGGAACGGCAGGATGCTCGAGACCGCGTCGCTCACGACCAGGGGGAGGGAAGCTACGAAGTCGATCTGCCGGGACGCGAAGTTGTGCGCGTACGCCGCGTTCGCGACGTAGATCGTGATGACGGGCAGCAGGGCCGCCGTCACGCCTTTCATCGGCGAGCCGGAGCGGCGGCCGCCGACGAAACCTGCGATCATCGGTCCGGCGGGCTGGACCCACCACAACAGGAAGGAGAGGATGAGGATGATGCGGGAGGACGACCAGAAGGAGAACGGGGGCCCGTCGCCGTGGAATCGGTTCGCCTCGCCATCGACCTCGATCCGGTAGACGCCCGGATGGTGGCTCTCCCGCGTCCCTCGCGACGTCCCCCGGCGGCGGGGGGAATCGCGTTCCTCCGATCTCCGGTCCCTCCGGAGCGGCCAGAGGAGCAAACGAAGGAGTCCCATGCCCATCCCAGCAAGGCCCGCGGGTCGGACCTTTGTCTGACGTGTTTCAACAGCCGCGAGCGTATTAATACATTTGGTCGCGAGGCCGACTTGACAAACGGCGCACGCGGTTCCGCGGCGATCCGCTCGTGAAGTGCGGCGTTGCCGAGGGACCATCCCGCCGCTCACGACTTCCGTGGTCGGTATCGGTTCGGGTCGTCGAAGAAGTCGATCACCCTCACACCGGCTTTGAGCGTTGCCGAATGCGGGACACCGGCCGGCACCAGATACTCCTCTCCTGGGCGCAGGACGCGCGTCTTCCCGCCGATCGTCAAGACGAGCTCCCCGGCGACGATGATCCCCCATTGGGCGCCGTGCGAGTGCTCCGGCACCTCGGAGTCTTGCGTCGCCTCGACGAACGTCGCGCAGGCGGTCGGCCCCTGCAACAGCCGGAGCGTGATGCCGCGAAACGGCGCTTCCGCCTCAGGGAGTCGGCGGACGATCTCCGGAAATCCGGACATGGGGGAGGGATGGAGCCACGGGTAATGAACTCCGACGCCGACGGCCCGGGGGTCTCAGCCGCCGTAGTGCCACTTCAGGGCATCGAGCGGCATCAGCTTCCCGTTTCCCTGGTGGACATCCACCACTTCCGCCAAGGCGATGCGATGGTCCCCGCGGTCCATGATGTCGACCGTCCGGCACTCGATCCAGCCGGCGCCGCCGTCCAACACCGGCAGACCGGAGGCGGTGTGATCCGTCTTCACCTTCTCGAAGGAACCATCGACGACGCTCTCCGCAATCTTGTTCATGCCATCCCCGAGGAACGAGACCGCGAACGCCTTCGATCGGCGAACGTGCGCGAGGGTACGGCTGTCCTCGGACAGCGCGAACGCGACGAGGGGCGGCTTGAACGACGTCTGCATCAGCCACGTGCCGAACATGAAGTGGTCCGAACCCTCGTCCGTCTTCGTCCCGACGACGTACGCACCGTACGGGATCATCTGCAGGACGGCCTTCTTCGCTTTCTTGTCCATCGACCCACCGCGCGGCCCATCGCGTCTGCGCGTATTGAATCTTCCATGGGTCAGGGTTACCGGCGGACCGAGGTGAGTTGGGAGCCGAGGAGAGAAGTCCCGCCTGCCGGATTTGAACCGGCGGCCTGATGATGGCAACGGGCACCGCGCAAGAGGCGCGGGAGCACTCTACAGTCACCCGCTCTGACCAGGCTGAGCTAAGGCGGGACGGCCGTCGAAACGGGTAGGACCATAAGATTCTATCGAATGCGGCGCGGGATCCCATCGCCGGGTTCCGGGATACATGTTGGGCAAGGGTTCCCGCGGACGATGGCCATCCGTCGGGCCTCCGAAACTGGCTCCTCGCCAAGGCTGCGGATCCGAGCGTCCGCCTCCGCGTGCTGCGAGACCTCCTGCAGAGAGCGGGTCGGTGACACACAGTCGCAGGATGCGGGAGGTCATGCCGCGGGCCGGGCTCGAACCGGCGACTTCGAGATCTTCAGTCTCGCACTCTCCCAAACTGAGTTACCGCGGCTCGCGCGGACCATGAAGCGGGAAGGGAAAAAGGTTTCCGCGCGCAGGACGGAGCCTCGGCTCAGTAGGCGTTCGGCGGCGTGGAACCAATCGGATCGGAGCGCTCGAACAACTCGACCCAGTTGCCGTCGGGATCTTTGACATACTCGACGTGGAACCAGCTCGACGTTCCTCGAGCCCCCGCGGGTTCCGCGAGAGACGGATCGATCGGCACGCGCTCGATGCCTCGCGCGGCAAGCTTCCGCAGGAAACCCGGCAGATCTTCGACGCGGAACGCCACGTGATCGAGCCCCTCTCCCGGATTGTAGTCGACCGCGTACGGGGAGCCGCTCGGGTACCAGTTCAACTCAAGCTTCTGCCCCGATCGCGCGTCGCGGAGCAGGACGTAAACTCCGGCGCCCTGCTTCGAGTTGTCGCCGCGCGCGACTTCGTGAAGCCCGAACAAGTCCTGGTAGAACCGCAGGGAACGTTCCAGGTCGCGCACCCGGATCCCGATGTAACTCAGGTACATCGCCATGGCCCTCCGATGGCACGGCTACCGGATGAAACCGCGTCGGGCGAGAACATCCCGACGAAGGTCAACCTTGATCCGAATGCGGCTGTTGCCCGCGCCGATGGAGCCGATTGCGCCGGCCGCGGTCTATCGCGCGTTGGAGTCCCGCTTCCCGCAAGCGCTCGAGTCCACGCGCAGGTTGCTGCGCCAGCCGTCCGTCAGCGCGACGGGGGAGGGCGTCCAGGACTGCGCCGAGATGGTCCGCGCGATGATGGCGGAACTCGGGTGCAAGACCCGAATGTGGTCGAAGGGCGGCCACCCGCTCGTGATTGGCGAGCTCGACGTCGGTGCGCCCGTGACGCTCGTCGAGTACGAGATGTACGACGTGCAGCCGGTCGGCGACCTGAACGCCTGGACGGCGCCCCCCTTCGCCGCGGAGATCCGCCAGGTCCCCGAGGTCGGCGAGGCGATCATCGCGCGCGGCTCAACGAACTCGAAAGGCGCGCTGTCGAATCACCTCTTCACCTGGAAGACGATCCGCGACGTCGACGAGATGCCGGTCAACCTCAAGATCCTGGCCGAGGGCGAAGAGGAGATCGGATCGCCGGTCTGGCGGCTCCTCCAGGCGTTGAACACGCTCGTCGACCGGGACCAGCGGCCCGCGATCGACGGCATCTGGGACGACGTCGTGCCGCCGACGAAGACGGACAACGCGATGGTCAATGCGCTCGCGAAGCGGTTCGATCCGGACGCGTGGCTGAAGGAGGAGCGGACGGCGAAGTTCAAGTACGACCGGCCGAAGGACAAGCTCTTGCGGACCTATCTGTTCGAGCCGACCGTCAACATCTGCGGCATCTACTCGGGCTACATCGACCACGGCGGCACGAAGACGGTCCTCCCGCACGAGGCGTACGCGAAGATCGATATTCGGCTGGTGAAGGACATGACAGTCGACGGGACCTTGCGGAAGTTGAAGGCCCATCTGAAGAAGCGGGGCTTCGGAGACCTGACGATCGACGTGCACGGGCCGTACGGCCCCGCGAAGACCGACCCGGGCTCGTGGATTGCGAGGGCAGCGATCGAGGCGGTCGAGTCGCACGGGAAGGAGCCCGAGATCTGGCCCTCGAGCGGCGGCACGATGCCCGCGTTCGCCTTCGACGAGTACCTCAAACTGCCTTGGGTGTCGACGGGCCTCGGACACGGATCCCGGGCCCATGCGCCGAACGAGTACGCGTCGATCGAGGGGATGAAGCGCTTCATGGCGGGCGAAGCCTCCCTCGTCTACGCCGCGGCCCGCCGAGGGCCGAAACCCGGCCGCTGAGCGCCGCCAATCGACAGGTAAAATGTCGTCGAAATTCGCCGCCGAATCGGGGGGGCTTTTCATGGAGAAAATCGACTCATTCTCAAGGTCAGATTTTCAGCGCGACACCTATAAATAGCGTCACCCAGGATGGGCCGACGGAATGTATACGGAGGATTCTCCTCAGGTGAATCCATGCGTGTTCTGATCCGCGAGCTTCGGTCGGACGAGCGGGGCGTCGCCTCGACCGTCGGCACGATCATGGCGCTCCTCGTGTTCCTCACGTTCCTCAGCCTGATCGTCAACCAGTACGTCCCCGTGTGGATGAAGGACTCCGAGGCGGCCCATATGAACACCGCCCTCGGCAATTTCGGGAGCCTCAAGGGAGCGATCGACCTCCAGGTCCTCGCGGCCCAGGCCGCCCGGAACGCGGGCGCGTTCTACATCCCGACGACCGCATCGGCCGCGATCGGCCTCGGCGTCGACGGCGTGCCCATCTTCGCCGCCCCCACGATCGGAACGCTCAAGTCCAGTCCGGATTCGGGCCCCTTCACCGTCCAGTTCAGCTACCTCATCCGCGGGGTTCCCACCCCCGTCCGCGAGCAGTCGAACGGCACGATCGACCTGGACGTGGCCAACCGGTACTACGTGCCGCAGCGCGTCGCCTACGAGAACGGCGCCGTGATCCGTTACCAGGGAGACGGCCAAGTCGTCCGGGCCCAGCCGATCTTCGCCGTCATCAAGACGAACAACTCCCTCGACATCTCCTTCGGGCTCGTGAGCCTGTACGGCACCGGCGCGATCGCCGGGACGAGCACGGAGATCGTGAACACGCAGGTGTTCGCGTTCGACCGACAGGACTACAGCGGCTTCGCGAGCAACGCGGTCATCTACATCAACCACACCTCTCGGTACGGGCTGGCGTGGTACGCGTTCCTGAATCAGACCCTGGCGGCCGCCCTGAAGCTGGGTGGCACCTACGTGTCGACGCCGCTCGACCAGACGTTCACCGGGATGATTGGCGCCCTTCCGGTCTATCAGATCACATCCCGCTTCAATCCGACCACGGGGATTTACATCATGCAGTTGAAGATCTACAACAACGCCCTCGTGATGCCGCTGAGCGTGTTCCGCCTCCAGCACGCGCAGGTCCAGATCGGCGTCGGGGAGAACACGCAGAGCGTGCAGTTCTAGGGGACCACACATGCCGAAGCAACGAAAGGTGATGATGCCGAGGGGCGCGATCCAGCAGAAGGCGGAGTGGTCCGGGACGCGCGGATCGTACCTCACCCGAATCCCCAACCTTACCCGCGACACACTCGAGGAGATCGAGGTGTACCCGATCCGGGAGCCGTTGACGTACTCCCGCGTCGTGTACGACCACGACCGATCGGAGTACATCTACGAGGTCTGGGAGCCGCAGCTCGATGCGCGGGAGAAGGAGTTCCTGGACATGATCAAGGACTCCCTGAACCGCACCCTCGAATACGAATGGGACAAGATGGCGGAGAAGGACAAGCGGGAGTACCTCCAGGAAGCGGTCGACTCGTTCATCAAGTCCCGCGGCCTACGCCTCGAGCCGGCCTCGAAGGACAAGAT
>DASPXQ010000110.1:0-8415 GCA_035637195.1 Thermoplasmata archaeon
CGTTGCGACATCGTCCGGACGATCCGCCAACCGCCGAAGAATGTGCCCAGGGAAATCGAGGCGTGCGCGCCGAGAATCACCCAGAAGGGAACATGGAACTCCCCCGTTGGCGGTCCCCACGGCGGCCCAATCGCGGCGACGAAGAGGATGAGCGTGATGATCCCCATTCCCTTCTGCGCGTCGTTCGTGCCGTGCGTCACGCTGTAGAAGAAGCTCGAGACGAGCTGCAGTCGCTTGAACTCGTGATTCACCCGCGACGGGGTCGACCTTCGGAACGCACGGATCACGAGGAGGGCGAGCCCGAATGCGAAGAGGAGCCCGACGAGCGGGGCGGCCACCATGTACACGACGATCTGCACGAGCCCTTTGAGGAGGATCCGCCCCAAGATGATCGACGGCACGAGCCCCGCGATGAGTCCGGCCAGGAGCAGGGCTCCAACGGAGGGGCGTTCCTTCCGCATAACGCCGACGACGAAGTACGCGGCGACCCCCACGGCGAACGCGGTGCCGGACAGTACGAGGAAGAGGATCATGTTGTCCGCACTCGGGAGGATGATCGAACCCGGTCCGGCGGCCAGGATCGTCGCGCCGACGAGGCCTCCGATCAGCGCGTGGCTGCTGGACGTCGGGAGCCCCCAGAGCCAGGTGACCAGGTCCCAAACGATCGCGCCCACGACGCCTCCCATGATGATCGCGATCGAATGCAGGAGCTGCGCGTCGCTCAGCGGGAGCGAATTCATCCCGAGGACGCTCGGATCGATGATGCCCCGCCCGATCGTCTCCGCGATGGCGTTCGTGATGAAGACCATCCCGACGAAGTTCCCGACCGCGGCCATCGCGACCGCCTTCGTGGGGGTGAGGACTTTTGTCGCCACGACCGTCGCGATTGCGTTCGCGGCATCGTGGAACCCGTTGAAGAAGTCGAAGGAGAAGACCACGACGATCGCGACCGCGATGAGTTCGAGGAACGCCACCGTCTCCCTCCAGGATGGCCGGCTCCCACCGGACCTCTCACTGGTTCTTCGCGACAATATCGCTCAGCACGTTGGCGACGTCCTCACAATAGTCCGTCGCCTGCTCGAGCCGTTCCGTGATTTCCTTGAGCTTGATGATGCGAATGGGATCGGGGTCCTTGAAGAGTGCCGCGACGGAGGTGTTCATGAGGTCGTCCGCGACGTTCTCCAGGTGATGGACCTGGACCGCGATGCGCTCGACCTCGTCCCCCTGCTTCATGTTCCGAATCATGCCGACCGCCCTCTTGAGGAGGGCGGTGGAATCCGCGATCGTGTCCGCGAGCTGGGCCATCGCATCCGTCGGTCGGTCGACGCCGTACAAGTCGAGCCGATTCGCCGCCGCGTCGATCATGTCGAGGATGTTGTCCAGCGAGCTCGCGAGCGACTGAATGTCCTCGCGGTCGATCGGGGTGATGAAGGTCTTGTTGAGGCCCTCGAACACGCTGTGCGTGAGGTCGTCGCCTTGATGTTCGATGTCCTTGATTCGGCGTCGCTTCGCCCCGACATCCCGGAAGTCCCGAATCATATCCTGAAGCGCACGTGCCCCGTCGTCCACCGTCACCGCGAGTTGTTCAAGCAGGTCGAAGAACAGACGTTCCTGCGGAATGATCCACTCTTTCAAACCCAACGCTCTACCCCGGTCGGCCTGCGGTAGCTCTGGAATCCTCATTAAGGTGTCGAAACGGCCGGCTAGACTACTGCTCGCCCAGGTCCACGCCGGACGCTTCGAGTTGCGCCATCAGCTGCTTCCGCATCTTGCGGTTCCCCGCGAAGCCCTTGATCGCCTTGCGGGACGTCTCGTAGTTCCGCAGGAGCTCCTTCACCTCCCGGGGCGAGACGCCGGCGCCTCGCGCGATGCGCTGTACGCGAGACGACTTCACCTTCTTCGGGTCCGTCATCTCCGCGTCTGTCATCGAGTCCATGATGATCTTGAACCGACGGAGGCGGGCCTGGGTCGACTCCATGTCCGAGTCCTTCATCTTGCCCGCGACGCCGGGGATCAGCGAGGCGAGCTTCCGCATCGGGCCCATGTCCGTGAGCATCTCGATCTGCTCGTACATCTCGTGAAGCGTGAATTTGCCCGCCATGATCTTCTTCGTCAGTGCCTCGGCCTTCTGCGCATCGATCGCCTCCTGCGCGTGCTCGAGGAGCGTCTCGAGGTCCCCCATTCCCAGGAGGCGGGAGATGAACCGTGGGGGCTCGAACTTCTCGAGGTCGTCGATCTTCTCTCCGACCCCGATGAAGACGATGGGCGCCTTCACCTCCGCGACGGCGGAGAGCGCGCCGCCGCCCTTTGCGGTCCCGTCGAGTTTGGTCACGATGACGCCCGTGATTGCGACGGCCTCGTGGAACGCCTTCGCCTGGGGTCCGGCCTGCTGGCCGACGGTCGCATCGAGGACGAGGAGCCGTTCGTCCGCTTGGACGGCCTTGCCCACCGACTCGATTTCTTTGATCAGGTCCGGCTCGAGCGCGTGCCGCCCGGACGAGTCGACGATGATCACGTCGCTGCCCTCGAGCGCCTTGACGCCGGCCTTGGCGATCTTGACCGCGTCCTTCGCGGCCGGGTCGCCGTGGAAGCCCGCGTTGATCTGCGCCGCGAGCTGCTTGAGCTGGTCGTACGCGGCGGGCCGGTGCACGTCCGCGGCGACGAGGCCGACGGACAGCCCCTTCTTCTGGAAGTACTTCGCGAGCTTCCCCGCGGTCGTCGTCTTGCCTTGGCCGTACAGGCCGACGAGCAGGATCCGCTGTTTCTGGAGCGGCACATCGCGGCTCGTGCCGAGGATCTTGACGAGTTCCTCGTAGATGATCCGGACGACGTGCTCGCGCGGGCTCATGCCCGGCGGCGGCGTTTCCTCCAGGGCGCGCCGATGGAGTTCCCGGGTGATCGACAGCGACAACTGGACGTTCACGTCCGCTTGGATGAGCGCCCGCTGGATGTCTCGGACGATCTCCTTGATGAGGGACTCGTCGACGTAGCTCGCACCGGCGATCTTGCGGAGCGCCGCACGCAGGGAGTCGCCGAGCTTCTCAAGGACCATGTCAGCACGCCAAGGAGGCGTCGGGTCTTAAGGTTGACCGAGCGGCCGCGCTCGTCACGGGAGAGGCGGCCGCGAGGTCCGGCATGGAGGAATCGCGTGTGCACTTTCACCCAGCCCTCCCCTGCCCTGTCTTTATTGCGACGCCGAAGCTAACAGGCTCATGAGCAGCCGGATACCTCGCCCGGAGGATGTGTCGCGGGACCACATCGGTCAAAGATGCGTGACGAGACCTTTTTAGCTCTCACGTTAACTATGCAAGCTCGCAATTGATTCCGACCGAGCTAGGTTAAAGTAGGCCGACGCACGCTTTGTAACTTGCCATGGCTAGCGGTCTGCGCGTAGTCCTTACATTCATTCAGGAGACTTTCCTGCATCCGACCGAGGATTCACTAGTCGATCTGCGGACAGGAAGGGTTCTCGCTCGGGGCAAGTCCAAATTGATTCCCGTGGAGGGATTAGGGAACCGAGTAGCGGAGGACGCAATTAGACCGCGAGAATTCTGACTGGGAGAACGAGCTTGGCGAGACGAGCCCTGTTCTCGAAATACTTCAAGCTAGTCTTCATTACGCTCGCCCTCATCTTTGTCCTACTCATCATCTTAGCCTTTATCGCGGATTTCGCTGGCAAGAACTCAGCCAATCTCTGGCAATTCGCGGCCTTGGTCGGCGGCTGGATTGGCGGAATGCTCAGCGCGATTGGAATCATACCCACGGATTGACCAAAGGCAGACTTCCAGGATCCCGTCCAAAGTCGATGGGAAGGAAAGGCTAGGATTTTCTGGGATAGAGCACTACGTCCGAAAGCAAAAAGGAAGGGAGGGCTAGCCTTGTCAGAAGGGATGGGATGCACTCTAACGAACTAGCCCAAAATTCCCCCGGGAATGTATTCTCGGTGCCGTATTTAACACTTTGTAAAGCGTCCCCCGCGCACCCCGGAATGCCATCGTTTCGACGAGTCCGGAGGCTCGTTTTTCCCCTGGTAGACAATCCCGCCTCAAGTTCTCGCCGAACCGCCGCTTCGACGGATCTCCGCGCGGATTCCCGTGCGCGAGGCGAAGCTAGAGGTAGCCCGACTTCTGGAGCGTCATGAGGTCGTCGGTCGACAGTTTCTCGCCTTTCTTGAACCGCTCGAAGATCATCTCCGCCTCTCGTTTCGCGTCCACTTCGACCGTCGCCTCGGCGGGCATCCCGCGGCTCTTCATCCAGATCCCGTGGATGATCTTGTCATAATCGTGCACCTGGCGGATGTGCTCGATGTGCTTGCGGTGTTCCTCGTCCGCGAGCATCTTCGTCTTGATGAACTCCTCCTGCGCGTGATCGGCCTGCCGCCGGAGCTCGTCGCTCTGCTCGTACAGGGCCGTCATGCGGTCGTGCTCCGCCTGCGCCTGCTCCGCGAGCTCCGACACGCGCTTGTGCGCGTCCTCGGCCCGGTCCCGGGCGGAACGGAGCTCGTCCTTCATCGTCCGCACGTCCTCGTTCTCTTCGAGGGACTTCTCCAGCTTCTTGACCTCCGCCTGAAAGCGCTGGATCTCGTCGATGAGCGCCCGCTCCTTCTCCACGCTGAGCACGGAGGTCATCTGACGGAATTCGAGCCTCTTGAGTTCCTGCTGGAGCTTCCCGAGCGGCACGGCTCCGCGCGGCAGCTTCCGCCGTTTCAGGTCCGAGAGGCCGTCCTGGAGCTCGTTCACCCGCCGGTTGAACTTGTCGCGCTCTTCCTTCGCCAGCTTGACCTGGCCGTTCAGCTCGTCCCGCAGGATCCGATGCTGGGTCGCCTCGTCGACGAGCGCCCGCACCTGGGCGTTCAGCGCATCGCGCTTCTCGACCCATTCCCGCGTCTTGTCGTTCAGCTCGTCGCGCCGCCGGCGGTGCCGTTCCGCTTCTTGGTTTTCGCGCTCCCGCTTCAGCTGTAGCTCATCCAGCAACGAAACCCTCTGGCGACCGGCCTCTTGGGTCGTTGCGAAGAGGCGGTCCCCATATAAAACTTCGGGCAACGGCCTCCGGCGGGGACAGCGACCACATGCGATAACGGGGTCACAAGCTCAAATAGCGTCAGACCAATAGGAACATGGTTCCTTGGGCCACGCTCTTGCCGCGTTCGCATGGTTATGCCTCACGCTCTCCGCCCTTTCCTTGGTCGTCCCGGCGGCGGCCTCATCCCAGCGCCTCGGGCCGGATGCGTCGAGCTTCACGCTCGCCCTGACTGCCGACCGGCCGTCCGCCGAGCGGAACGAGACGATCGGGTTTGCGCTCTACCTGAACGTCACCGGCGGCGGGCAACTCCAGCTCGCGCGCGTGAACGTCACGGTCCAGCCGGATCTCGAGATCGACGTCGCGGCCCTCGGGATGCCGCCGGACTGCTTCGTCACGACGGCGAACACCACCTTCGTCGAATGGCAGTGCACCTCCCTTCGCGTGGGCCGGAGCTACGGATGGTCGATCCCCGCGAGCGTCGCGGCGAACGCGACGGTCGGGCGATACCGGACCGCCACGGCGGCCGCCCTGGAGATCGGTGGCGGTCCGGCCACGCCCCGCGTCTCCCGGGTCGACGTCTGGATCGTGATCGGCGTCCTCGCCGTGAGCGTCGACTCCAACCCATCGACCTCGGTCTTCCAAGGGGACCTGGCGCTCTTCGGGATCAGCGTGACGAACTTCATGGACGCGAACGACACCGGGAACGAGACGCGGCTGACGGCGCACAACGTCACCTTGACGTTGGAACCGAGCCCCTATCTCCAGATCAACGCGAGCACACCTCTCGTCTACCGCAACTACACCCTCACGCCGCGTAGCTCCGTCATCGTCAACATCTCCGCGATCGTCAGCGAGGGCGCGCCGATCGGGATCCAGGTGTGGATCAACGCGACCCTCGTGTACGAGGACGCGACCAACCGATCGATCGGGCCGAGGCTCGCACGTGGCATCCTGACCGTCGCCGCCCCGCCCCCGTTCCAGTCGAACTTCACCAACGTCCTCGTGATCGTCGCGTTCGGGATCCTCACTATCGTCGTCGCGATCGCGCTCAGCGCGGGCCTCGGCGAGCGGCGGATCGTCATCGATGAGGTGTTCCTGATGCACCGGAGCGGGATCCTGATCCAGCACATGAGCGAGGGTCCCGACCTGCGGAAAGACGACGACCTCGTGGCCTCGATGTTCGTCGCGATCCAGGATTTCGTCCGCGACTCGTTCGACGCGAAGGCGACCCTCGACGAGATGTCGTTCGGCGGCCGCAAGGCCGCGGTGCTGCGGGGAGAGCACATCATCTTGGCCGCACTCACCTCGAAGGGGAACCCGCGGTACCTGTTCCCCCAGATGAAGGCGGTCGAGCGCGCGCTCGAGCGAGCGCACGGGCCCGCCCTCGTCGACTGGGATGGGCGCCTGACGAGCCTCGATCAAGTCGGGCCGATCCTGCAGAGTTTCCTCCGCGGCGGTTTCCGCCGGGGCGGCCTCCGCCGGGTCCGGGGGTGGACGAATGCTTGACCCGGATGCCCCCGACGCCCCAGACTCCGGGCCGCCCCGCCGGCGACGGCGGGCAGGTAGCCTTACGAAGGAGGGACCGGATTCGCGCCGGCCGGAGATGCGACATGGGTCGACGCCGCCGGCACCACTCGGGGAGCCCGCCGTGGCGAAGTTCAAGAATCCGGATACGGCCGCCCTCGTCCGGCGACGCCTGTCCAAGAATTCCGACGATGTCGACGCGTTGTTCGTCCTCGCCGCGATCCGAGTCCGCGGCGGCAAGGTGGCGGAGGGGATCACGATCCTGAACCAGGTTCTGAGGATCGACCCGAAATATCCGGGGGCGTGGCGGTTCAAGGCGACCTTGCACCGGATGCAGGGCCAGGACGACGCGGAGCGGTCCGCGCAACGAAAGGCGGACGAGGTGGAGCCATGAGCGCACTCGCCGATTCCGCGAAGCTCAAGATCTGCATGGCCGGCGAGGCGGGCGTCGGCAAGACCTCCCTGATCCGCCGCTACGTGCTGGACGAGTTCGACGACCGGTACGTCGCGACCCTCGGCACGAAGATCACGAAGAAGAGCCTGACCGTGCGGCACCCGAGCGGCACCGGGAACGTCCCGGTTGACGTGATCATCTGGGACATCATGGGCACGCCGACCTTGCGGGAACTCCTGAAGGAAGCGTACTACCACGGCGCCCGGGGGATCCTCGCCGTGGCGGACCTCACCCGGCGGAACACGCTCGACGCGCTCGATGCATGGGCGAGCTCGATCCGCTCCGTCGCGGGCGACATCCCGACGTACGGGGTCGTGAACAAGGAAGACCTGAATCCACAGGCCGCGATGTCGTCCACGGAAGTCGAGTCGTTTTTCCGTTCGCGAGGCTGGGCGTGGTCGTACGCGAGCGCGAAGAGCGGCCGGGGCGTCGAGGAGATCTTCCAGGGCCTCGTCACGCAGCTCCTCGCGGGACGCGCGTGATCAGGCGATCCGCCATCGGCGGTGGGCTTCCGCGCCTTTCGTGAAGCAGAAGTGGACCGTGTTGAACTCCTTCCGGATCGAAGCGACATCGGCCGCGACTTTCTCGGCGGTCTCTCCCTTGACCGCGACGCGGGCGAACAGGTCCGCGACCTCCTGCATCTGCGCCTCCCGCATCCCGAGGCGGGTGAGCTCCTGCGTCCCCAGCCGGACGCCGCTCGGCTTCACAGGGGACGTGTCCCAAGGCAGGAGGTTCTTGTTCGTGATGATGTTCGCCTTCTCCAGGTCCGCGGCGACCTTCGCGCCGCCGCCCAGGGCCGCCACGTCGAGCGCGATCGCGTGGCTCTCCGTGAAGCCGTGTTTTTCGGCGAGGGCCTTCACCCCGCGCTCGTGGAGCGCCTGCGCGAGCGCCTTCGAGTTCCGGACGATCTGCTCGGCGTACGCCCGGCCAAACTCGGCGCATTCCGCGAGCGCGATCCCCAGGGCCGCCATCGCGTGCAGATGATGGTTCGACACGACCCCGGGGAAGACGGCCCTCTGGAGCCTCTTGACGAACTTCTCGTCCTCGGAGTCGGACAGGAGGAGGCCGTGCTGCGGCCCGGGGAGCGTCTTGTGCGTGGACCCCGTGAGGACGTCGGCGCCTTCGTGGAGCGGGTCCTGGAACTTGCCGCCGGCGATCAGTCCGAGCACGTGCGCCCCGTCGTACCAGACGTCGCACCCCGCCTCCTGGAATGCGTCGCGGAGCTCCGTCAAGGGTGTCGGGAAGAGGAACACGCTCTGGCCGAAGGCGGCCACCCGCGGGCGGACCTGTTTGATCAGCTTCGCCGTCTCGTCGACGTCGATGTTCATCCGGTCGAGGTCGAACGGATAGTTGACGTTGTGCACGCCCCGCATCCCCGCCGCGCCGAACTTCGCGGAGCTGATGTGGGCGCCGTG
>DASPXQ010000111.1:0-2000 GCA_035637195.1 Thermoplasmata archaeon
CCGACGAGCAGTTCGAATCGACGATGGACCTCGTGCACCGGGTGCGGCCGGACATCGTGAACGTCACGCGGTTCTCCCCGCGGGCCGGGACGCCGGCGGCGTCGATGCCCGGGCAGATCGTCGGATGGCGGGTGAAGCAACGGTCCCGCCGGCTCACGCTCCTCCGCTTCGAGATCGCGCGGGAGATTCACGAGCGATGGATCGGACGCGAGGTACGCGTCCTCGTCACGGAACCGGGGAAGCCCGACTCGGTCCTCGCCCGCACGCCGGAGTATCGGCAGGTGGTCCTCCGAGAGCCTGCGCCGATCGGGGCGTTCCTCCGGGTCCGCATCGAATCCGCGACGGCGACGGATCTCGCGGGTCGTGTCCTCGGCCCGGAGGCGACGCCGACGGCTTCGACCGCTGCCCCTGCATCATGACGTTCGCACTCCTCCGCTCCCGAAGAGTCCCGGGGACCGAATCCTCTCCGATTACGCAATTGGCTTTATACGGCCGCACGAATCCTCGACCGCAGCCCCGTGGTGTAGCGGTCAAGCATTCGGGTCTTTGGAACCCGCGACGGCAGTTCGAATCTGCCCGGGGCTATCCGATGAAGGCGCGGGCGCGCATCACCCTGACGTTCGACGACCCGGCGGCCGCGGAGGCCGTCGCGGCGTCCGTCTCCCTCGACGACGACGGGTACATCCGCACGACGCGACGTGGCCGAACGATTGCGGCGGACGCGAGCGCGGAGAGCGCGCGGAGCCTGTTGCACACGCTCGACGACTACCTCGCTTGCATCAGCGTCGCGGAACGGACGGTCCAGGCGGCACACCCTCGCGCACGCGGGCGGCGACGCCGCGCTTGAAGGCGAGCATCTCGCGACGATTCATCGTTGTCTGGCCGACCGCGCACAGATCGTCGTCGGGGGTGACGACGAGCGCTTCGTCCCCTGGCCGCAGCTCAGGGTCGGCCTCGCGGACGAACTTCGCGAAGACGTTCTTGCCCTCCCGGACGAACGGCACCGCGTCCGGATCGACGACGATCCGGAGGGCGGGGGAGTCGAAGACTTCCTGCAGCCGCAGGGCCCCGGCCGCCTTGAGCGTGAAGAGGCCGTCCTCCGCGCGGAGCGAGAGGACGTGGTCGCCGTCGACGAGGACATTGCGGACCTTCCCCGTGTTCTTCGAGACGACGTAGGAGACCGTCCCGGCGAGCAACGCGTCGGCGGCGCCGCGCCCGAACTGAAAGTCGGCGGTGGCGCGGACCCGAAACGCATTCCAGTCGACCGCACGCGCCCCCGGGGCCCGGGCTCCGATCTCGTCCAGGGTCTCATCCCCCTCCCACAACATCCCAAAGGGGTAGCCGGCGCCTGCGGCCCATTCGCGGAAGAACACCTCCGCGGCCTCGAGGGCCTCGACGTCGAGCGACTCCGGCACGACGCACTGGGACATCGGCCACACGTGGTCGAGCTCGAGGGGCACGGGACCCCAGACCGACTTCACGACGACATGGACGTCCGCGTGCTCGAGGACTCGCATGACGAGCCGGGCATTTCGCTCCGCGAACGGACGGGGCCCTTCCGGGAGGACGAGGAGCCCCTTCGCCGGCGGGCCGGCATACCGCTCCGCGAGCCGCCGGCGGAAGCGGTGCAGGATCGGCCGATGCGCGGTCTCGGCTCCTACGTAAGATAGGGCGCCGCGGCGCGAGGTCGGCTCAAACGCCTCGAGGAAATCGTTGTGGCGGCGGAGTTCGCGCAGCGCGTCGAGGAGCGCGGGATGGCATCGGGCGCGGCGCTCGGCGAGCTCCCACAGATCCCCGGCGGCGATCGCGCGGCGGACCTCCCGGATCGCGCCGAAGCACACGTGCAGGTTGTGCTGCGCGAGGAGCGCCTCGCTGCCGGCGATCTCGCGAATCGGGTGGGCCGTGCACACGGGACAGAGGCAGCCGCTATCCCGGACATCGGACGCACGCCGCGTTCCGTCCGGGAAGAGCATGCGCCCGTCCCGGGCGTACTTCGCGTA
>DASPXQ010000112.1:0-7028 GCA_035637195.1 Thermoplasmata archaeon
CGACTCGTACGCCTGAACCCGAACATCCCATGGAAGACCCGGGGGAACGGGGCGATTTGCCTCCGGGTCGGTCGAGGTATGGGTTCCCGGCAGGTCGTCGGCAACATCGAATCGAAAGACGTTGTAGCGTTCGCGCGTGCAAGCGGGCCTTCGGATCTCGATCGAGTCCGGGATGTTGTGGCCGAAGTCGTTGAACGATGGTCGCGCTTCGAGGACGATACAACAAACCCTGGCTTCGCGGTGCTCCGCCGGCCTCCGACAGCCCGCCTGTACTGGATGGCCGTGAGAACCGTCGTCGATCAGTCGGACGCCCTCAAGTGTGCCGCAGGGTTGGGTCGCGTTCATGGCTACAAGAATGGTCGCGGCGTCATTGGTTCACTTGCTGCAGCTGCGTGGCGACCACGGGACCGCACGTATGAGATTTTGGCGTACCGAGAGGTTTCGAGGTGGGGGACGCCGAGGCAGATCGATCCCGAGTCGGTCATCGAGATGGACCGCGAATTCCCGTCGACGTTCAACAATTTCGACTACGAGAGCGGCCGACCGGCAATCGTCCCCCGTTCTCCGTGCCCCGTTCTCTTCGGCGTCCGAGGAGATAGTGTGAGGGAGCTCCCGCGCGCTGTGGCAATGATCCGGGGCGAGCGACCAGCGAGAAGGTTGCTGTTCGAAACTAACCAGGGCACCGACGATCACGTGATGCCAGGGCCGACAGATACTCCGTGGACCGCGGGCTCCTTCTCGGGGACCGTGAGTTCCGCGCCGCGGATCTTGGTTGGCGGCCATGTGCTGTTCCGGATGGCAGACCGCGGGGTCATCGCGTACGAGCCCTCGAAAGGTTTCCGAGACGTCGTCCGCGCGCTAGTCCCCGGTGATCGCGTTCGGGTTATCGCCTCGGTTCGCGACCGGCCTCGAGTTCTCAACCTTGAGAAGCTGGGAGTTATCGAGCTTTCGGGCGTTCCGCGCAAGGTGGCGAATCCGCGATGCCCGTCGTGTGGAAAGCACATGAAGTCCCGAGGGCGATTCGCAGGATTTCGTTGTACGCGATGCCACACCGTTGCGCCTGTCTCAGCCGCGATCTATTCCCTCGTCTCCCGGACGATCAAGCCCGGCTGGTACGAGCCCCCCGTGTGTTCACGCCGCCACCTAAGCAAGCCGCTCGGGCGAGGTCCTCCAACAATCGGCGAAACCGACGAAGTTGTCACGCGGCGCGGCAACACTCCAGTCGTCTCCGCGTCGGTCCGACGTGGCCTCCGGACACCAAAGAGCCGCGCTGCGGTCGTTGGCGTGGGCGTGCCAAGTCCGGGGATTCGTCTAACTCGCTCGAGATAGTTGACGACCCGACTCAGTGGGACGATTACCGCGAGGTACACGACCGAAACCATGACGAATGCTTCGATTGGATGTCCGCTCGCTAGGTCGTTCCCGAAGTGCTGGAGTTCGTTGACACCGATGATGCTCACAATCGCACTCGCTTTCAGGAGGCCGATCCATTCGTTCGCCAGCGGCAATGTCACGAGTCGAAGACTTTGGGGAAGCGTGATGTGCAGGAAGACCGTCCGTCCGTGCATCCCGACCGATTTCGCCGCCTCGATCTGACCCTGGCCGACGGACTGGAAGCCGGCCCTGAAGACTTCCGCTTGGTATCCGATCGTGTTAATCGTCAGAGCAAGGATTCCGATAAACTCGAACAAGCGAGGCGCCCGTGGGAAACTATTGATCACGAAGAAGTAGACGAGCCACATCTGGACGAAGAACGGCGTGCCTCGGATTCCCTCTGTGTAGCCTGTCGCAAACCCGTAAAGCGGAAGCAAGAGCGCGCGAACGACCCGGCCGCCGACGATTCGGACAATCGCACGGGGGGTGCCCCACAGCTCTCTTGCCCGAGCAAACGTGACTGCCTCGCCGGGCTTCCTTCGTGTCAGCGAAGCGCGGTAGGCGCGGAGCATGCCCATCGGCATGGCGATGAGGAACCCGATTAGGAACGGGATCGTTGTAAGAACGAGCGAGAGGTACAGCGGCGAGTCCACGAAGGGGACGAAGAATGCCGGCCATCTTGCGGCCATGAACTGCAAATCAACCAACCCCGCCCGATTCATGAGAAGGATGACGGTCGCGACCACGATCAACGCGATGGTTGCCGTGGCAATCGATCGCCAGTGCAGGGCGGCTCGAAGGGCCTCGCCGGTTGCCCGTCGAACCCGATCCGAAGTCCGCTGGCCACCCCCACTCGCGATTCTCTCACCCCAGAATGCGACTGACAAAGGCCTTCGTGCGTTCTTGGATGGGGTGGTCGAAAATGTCGGAGGGTGGGCCCCGTTCGACAATTCTGCCTTGATCGAGAAACGTGACTTCGTCCGCGACCTTCTTCGCAAACCCCATCTCGTGCGTGACGACGACCATCGTCATCCCTTCGTCAGCGAGTTTCGCCATTACGTCGAGGACCTCGTGGATGAACTCCGGATCCAACGCCGATGTCGGTTCGTCGAACAGCATGACCTTCGGATCCATCGCAAGGGCGCGGGCAATGGCCACCCGCTGCTGCTGGCCGCCCGAGAGTTGCGCGGGGTACGCAGCGAGTTTGTCTCCCAATCCAACGCGTTCGAGTTCCCACTTCGCCTTCTTGTCCGCCTGTTCGGCATCCATTTTCAAGACCTTCGTGAGGCCCAGGGTGACATTCCTCAACGCCGTCAGGTGTGTGAAGAGGTTGAACGACTGGAAGACCATTCCGATCTGCTGCCGGACCCACTCCGGACGAATTTCCGGCGACGTGACCCGGACGCCTTCGAGGTAGACGTCCCCGCTATCCGGAATCACGAGCAGGTTTAGACATCGCAAGAAGGTCGACTTGCCCGAGCCAGATGGCCCGATGATGCACGAGACCTCTCCTTTCGTGACCTCCAGGTCGATTCCACGAAGGACAACTAGATCGCCGAACGACTTGTGGATATTCTCGGCTCGAATCATAGTTGGGCCGCCTGGAGACCCGGAACCTTGGAGCGGTTCTCAACGAAGCGCACGATCCGGACGACCACGTACGTGAGGACGAAGTAGAGTAGGGCGATCTCTGTCCAAATGATGAAGATGAGGTTGAAATCGATCGAAAGGGCGCCGTTCACCAACACGCCGCCAATGAACGAGAGCTCGATCGCGCTGATGGCTGACAGCAATGAGGTGTCCTTGATGACCGAGCTGAATTCATTGCCGAGAGCCGGCAAGGCAACCCGGAACGCCTGGGGCAAAACGACGTCGAAGAGCGTTCTCAACCGTGACAAACCCATTGCGTATGCCGCTTCGATTTGTCCTGCGGGCACCGAAAGGATGCCCGCGCGCATGATTTCCGTCTGGTAGGAACCGGAGTGGAAGGCCAGTGCGAGGGTTCCCGCGGCGACGGCGAACGCGACCGGGTTGTCGATGAAGAAGATGGACCGAATTATTTTCGTCGCGAGGATCGAACTGAAGACGATCAGCGTGAAAGGCGGCATCGATCGAAAGAACTCGACGTAAGTACCTCCGACAGCTCGAGCGATACGAGAGTTCGATGTCCGAGCTGATGCCATGACGAGGCCCATCGTGAACCCAATGGGGATCACGGCAGCGACTAACCAAAGAGTCCCTGAGAATCCGCGCTCGAGTGCCGGGACAATCGACTCGGCGTAAGATAGACTGTACACGCCCGCTCGTCCGAGCCACACAAGGAACAGGAATGCGCCGATTGAGCCTCCGGTGCCCGCGATTATCCTCGCGAGCATTCGTCGCCTATCTGCAATTGGCGATGCGAGGTCCAAACGGCCGCGAGATCGCCTCCGCCTGGCCTCGGGCCTGCGGACCTCTACCTCTCCCCCCTCGGCGGAGATGGGAACTCACCCCCCCGACGCCCTCCCTGCGCGCGGCGTCCGGAAGGCGCGAATGGCGGAGTGCTAGAAAAGGAATGGGGTTGCACGGCGCCAAATCGTTCGGAGGGAGCCTACGAGAACCACTTCTGGATCAGCTGGGCATAGGTTCCATTCGCGCGCATGTTCGAGAGGCTTTGGTTTATGGAGGGCACGAGTTTGAGGGGGTCGCCATGCGCAACCGCCATCCCGTAGAGCTCTCCAGTGGTGATTTGCCCGGCCACACGCAGGCCGCTGTTCGTTGCAGCGGCGTACGTCTTGGCCGGGTCGAGGTCGATGATCACGGCGTCGATCGATCCTGCCTTCAAGGCCGCGACTTCGGTGTCAACCCGCTCGAAGACGACGATTTGTGTGTCCGGGTTCGTCATGTTGGGTCTTAGGTACTTGTTCGCCCAATCCAAGCTTGTCGTCGCTTGCTGCACCCCGATCACGTAGGCCTTCAAGTCGTTGACCGTGCACTCGGTCGCGCACGTTATGGCGGATGCGGTCTTTACAATTACACCCTGGTTCGCGTTGTAGTACGGGTTCGAAAAGCTCATCGTCGCGTTGCGCCCGGCCCCTGTCGCGCCGGACATCGTGATGGCGGCGACTGCCATGTCCACGTTGCCGACCCCGACGTCGCTGAGCAAGGTCGGGAAGGATGCGTATTGCCGGATGACCATTGTCCAATGGAGGTCATATGCAATATACCTCGCAAGGTCGATGTCGAATCCGACGAACTCTCCCGTTGTGGTATTGAAGTCTTCGAACGGCGGGAACGGGACGTTCGTCCCTACGACGAGGGTCGACTTTGGCGGCGCCGGAGCGCGGAACGCAAAGTAGCCGGCACCGAGTCCTACCCCGAACAAGACGATCGCGATGACGATCGTAACGACCGCCGAAACACCCTTTGCCCGGATCGCCGCGGCCGGCGGCGCTCCTCCTCCCTGTGCCATGCCAGGTGCAAACGCATGTCACTATTTGAATTTCACTTGGAAAGGCCAAGACTGGGACGATAAGCGAACTTCGTCCGAGCTGCTGGACGAATCACTTCGCTACGCGGTTGAAGCATCCCTCAAGCACATCGAGGCCAGCGTCGAGGACCTCTCTTGGGATGTTTAGCGCCGGGATGTAACGGATGCTCGATTCGCCGCACGGCAGCAGGATCAGTCCATGCTCGTAGGCGTCCTTCTCAGTGCGGTCCCGCCGTTTCGGGTCCGGCCGCTTCGATGCGCGATCCACGACGAACTCCGTTGCCTGCATCATCCCCAGCCCTCGACGGTCGCCGATGAACTCGTATCGATCCTTCATCTCGTCGAGCCGCTTCGCCAGGTGCTCGCCGAGTTTCGCGCTGCGGGCCACGAGCCCCTCGTCCTCGATCACGTCGAGGGTCGCGAGGGACGCCGCCGATGCGATCGGATTCCCGCCGAAGGTGTTCGAGTGCTTCCCGCTCTCCGGGAAGTCCATTTCCGCCGGGTATACCGTGGCACTGATCGGCAGTCCTCCGCCGAGGGACTTCGCGGTCGTCAGGATGTCGGGGATCACCTTCGAGTGCTCGATCGCCCACATCTTCCCCGTGCGTCCGAGCCCGCTCTGGACCTCGTCGTCGATCAGGAGGATGTCATGATCCGTCGCGATCTTCGCGACGCGGTCCATCCAGCCCGGTGGTGGGACGATGTAACCGCCTTCTCCCTGAACCGGTTCGACGAAGATCCCCGCCGTGTCCTCGGGCGGCGCGATCGTCTTCATGTACGTGTCCTCGATGATGTTCGCGCAGTACAGGTCGCACGACGGATACGTGAGCTTGTACGGGCAGCGGTAGCAATACGCATACGGCACGTGGACGACGCCCGGCATGCTCGGGAAGAATCCCGCGCGCTGGCGGGCCTTGCTGGCGGTCAGCGAGAGGGTGCCTTGCGTCCGTCCGTGGAAGGCGCCGAGGAACGCGAGGAACATGTGTCGTTTCTTGTGGGACTTCGCGACCTTGATCGCCGCCTCGTTGGCTTCGGCGCCGGAGTTCCCGAAGAACACCTTCTTGCGGTGTTTGCCCGGCGTGATCGCGCCCAACCGCTCGGCGAGTCGCGCCTGGACGTCGTAGTAGAAGTCGGTCCCGGCGAAATGCGTGAACTCGGCGGCCTGTTTGGAGATCGCGTCGACGACTTTCGGATGGGTGTGCCCGACGTTGAGCACCGAAATCCCGGAGGCGAAGTCGATCAGCAGGTTCCCGTCGACGTCCTCGACGATGGAGCCGTGCGCCCTCTTCACGACGATCGGCGCCGTCTTCGTCGTCGTCGCGATCGAGGCCCGATCCCGCTCGATGATCTCCCGCGCTTTCGGACCGGGCGGGGTCACCTTGATGTCCGGGACTTTCACCTCGGCACCCTGGACGCGGACTAGGATTCGGCCGTATTAATAGTCTCTCAGCCGAGAATCCAGCGCGACATCTCGGGCTGGGGTCCGGCCTATTTCGCTGCGCCGATCCGCATCATTGTCGTGCCGCAGACGGGACACTTGCCTTTCATCGCGGGCTTCCCGTTCTTCAGTTTCACCGCGACGGCGCTACTGATTTCCCGCTTTGCTCGGCACTTCACACAGTAACCTTGCACCATGGGGGAATCACCGGCTGTGCGAAAACACGGTCCTCAGATAAAGATAGTGGTGACATTTCCACCGCACAGTATCCGGGCAGATTTTTTATCGACAATACTTATATAATGTCACTTGGATGCACCCGCGGTCATTCCATGGAATCCCAACCTCCTGGAGGCATGCCGATGCCGATGCCTGCTGCGCCTGCGACGCGAAAGACGCCCATCGGGGTGTTGATCCTCGGGATCCTGGTGATCCTTGCGGGGATCGGTCTCCTCGCCGTCGGCGGCTTGCTGTTCGCGGCCGCGTTCCTCATGGCAGGCGCGGGCAGTCAGGTCGGCGGGCTGTTCGGCGCGATTCTCGGCATCATCGGTGCGGTCTTCGTGATATTCGGCATCATCGCGGTCCTCTCGGGAGTCGGGCTCATCCGACTGCGCCCGTGGGCTTGGATGCTCACGATGATCATCGCCGTGCTGTCGTTCCTCAGCAGCCTCGCGGCGGTCACGACCTACTGGTACCTGACGGTGCTCTGGCTCGTCATCATCATCTACCTGTTCGTGGTCAAGAAGG
>DASPXQ010000113.1:0-14375 GCA_035637195.1 Thermoplasmata archaeon
GCGTAGCGTGTTTGTACCCTTCACCTTGCTCGGCCGGAGTCCCTTGACGGTCGCGATCTGCCGAGCGTACTCGAACGAGATCTCTTTGAGTGCTGGCATGTTCCATCCCATCGTGCGTTCCCCGTATGGGGGAGGCAGACACGCGTAGGACAGCACGCGGTATAAGTGTCTTTCGTTTGTCTGACACTTTGACAAAGGCGATGGAGGGTGCGGCGAGGCCGCGGACCGTTGTTCCCACGAGCGGGCCTAGGACCTCTCGGGCCGACTTCGACTCGGCGGCCTACCCGGAGGACGGTCGCATCGCGCCCCGGCCGATTTGTTCTCATGAACGATTCCACGGACGGACGGCTTATATAGAGTCCGAGCCACCAAGAAGTCCGTCGCGCCCTTAGCGGCGGTGACCTGATATGGCGAGCGAAAAGCCCTCCCCGGCCCTGCTTGACTCGGTGAAAGCGTCGGCCACGAAGTTCAAAGAAATCAAGAGCACCCTCGACGCCCGGCAACGGGAACTCGAGACCCTGAAGTCGGATATCGAGTCCCAGCGCGGCGAGCTCGAGGCCCAAGTGAACCGCTTCCGCTCGGAGCGGGAGGAGTTCGAGCGCGAGAAAGGCCAGGTCCAGGCCGCGCGTTCGCTCGCCGAGCGCGACCTCGCCGGAGCCCGCATCGATCGGGAGAAGATCAGCACGGAGGAGAAGCGGGTCCAGGATTGGGCTCGCACGTTGAATGAGCGGGAGAAGGCGATCAAGGAAGCCGAGGACCGGCTCCGCCGCCTCGAGTTGGAGCTCACAGATCACCTCAAGGACTCGGAAGGGAAGATCCAGGCGCTCGTGGAGCGAGAGCAGCTGTCCGCCCAGCGGGAGCGCGCGCTCGCCGAGACGATCGACCGCCTTTCGACGATGGAGAAGGGCCTCGCGGAGCGGGATCGAAAGCTCGCGAAGCGCGAGGAGGAACTCATCAAGCTTCAGAACGAGCGGCTCAACGCCATGGAGGCGCGCGAGCGGGAACTCCTCAAGATCAGCGAGGAGATGTTCGCCCGCCAGAAGGAGTCCGCCACGCTGCACGAGTCGTTCGTCGAATTGCAGACCACGCTCCGAGAGGAGCTGACCGCACTCGCGTCGCAGCGGGAGATGCTCGCCATAAAGGAGAAGAGCCTCCTCGACGCCGAGAAGTACCTCGCCGCGGCCTTGGAGGCTGGCGGCCTGGAGTTGCCGACGGAGCCCGAGGAAACGGCCCCGCCCCCGCCGCCGATCGTCGAGCGGCCTCCCCGGCCTCCGACGCCCTCTCAGGCTCCACCCGCTCCCGCCTCGGAGACGCTCCGCCACGAGTTGCTGGAGGAAGAGGAAGGCGAGAAGCCCAAGGTCTCCCGGGCCGACGCGCTGGAGCGGATGACCCGCGCCCTCGAGACCGCGAAGCGGGCCCGCGACACCGGCCGGAACGTCAGCGACATCCGGAAGGCGTTGAAGCAGGCGCGAGCGGCATTCGAGTCCGGCGATTACGACACGGCATCCCGGCTCGCGGACGAGATCCTCAGGGAACTCGAGGCCGTCCCGATTCCCCGCTAGGCTCGTCGCGCGTCCCGCCGTTCGCGGCGGCGTGAATCGGCATCGCGTACACCGGCACGCCGGGCACCCGCACCTCGTTCCTCTGACCGGGGATCTCTCCCCATGGGTCGGGGTCTGACACGGGTCCCGCGACGAACGTCCAGATCACGTTCGCGACGAAGATGACCTGGCCGAAGGCGACGACGAAAGCGCCGAGCGTCGCGAGCCAGTTCAAGGTCCAGAGGGCGGGATCGTAGTCGTACACTCGACGCGGCATCCCTTCGAGGCCGAGGAAGTGCATCGTGAAGAAGACCAGGTTCATGCCGACGAGGGTGAAGGCGAAGTGCCATCGCGCGAGCCGCTCGGAATACATGCGCCGGGACATCCGAGGGAACCAGAAGTAGAATCCCGCGAAGACGCCGAGGATCGTGCCGCCAAACAGGACGTAGTGCAGGTGGGCAACGACCCAGTACGTGTCCTGCAAGGGATAGTCGAGCGGGATCGGCGCCTGGAAGACCCCGTTAATGCCGCCGATGACGAACATCGCGACGAACCCGACGGCGAAGAGCATCGGCGCCTTGAGTTCGATCGCTCCGCCCCACATCGTCGCGATCCAGTTGAAGATCTTGATCCCGCTCGGCACGGCGATCGCGAGGGTGATGACCATGAACGGGAGGCGCGCGGAGATCGAGATGCCCGTCGTGAACATGTGGTGAACCCACACGCCGAACGACAGGAACCCGATCGCGACGGTCGACAGGGCGATCGCCTTGTACCCGAAGATCGGCTTGTGGCTCATCCGCGGGATGACCTCGGAAATGATGCCCATGGCCGGGAGGATCATGATGTACACGGCGGGGTGGGAGTAGAACCAGAACAGGTGCTGCCACATGATCGGGTCGCCGCCGACGGCCGGCGAGAGGAACGCGGTGATGCCGTGGCGGTCGAGCAACAGTACGAACAGGCCCGCGGCGAGGACCGGGGTCGCGAGGAGGACGAGGCTCTGCGTGACGAGGATCGACCAGACGAACAGGGAGAGATTTCGGAACGTGATCCCCGATGCGCGATGGCGGAAGATCGTCACGAGGAAGTTGATCGCCCCTGCCGTGGACGAGATGCCGAGGAGCTGCAGGCCGACGATCCACATGTCGATGCCCTTGCTCGGATCGTAGACGCTCAGCGGGGTGTATCCCGTCCACCCGATGTTCGCGGCGCCGAGCCACATGATAACGCCCGCCGCGGGGATGAGCCAGAAGCTCAGGGCGTTGATCCGCGGGAAGGCCATGTCCTTCGCCCCGATCAGGGGCGGGACCATCAGGTTCCCGAAGCCCGCGAGGATCGGGATCGCCACGAGGAAGATCATCGTGGTGCCGTGCATCGTGAACAATTCCGTGTACGTGTTCGGGTCCACGATCGTCGGGCCCGGATACGCCAGCTCGGTGCGCATCAGGAGTGCGAGGATTCCGCCGATGAGGAAGAAGAGGAACGAATTCGCAAGGTAGAGGATGCCGATCTCGTGATGGTTCGTCGTCGTGAGCCAGCGGACCACCCCGACCGGCGCGTTCCGGTTACGGTAGCCCGTGACGACCTCTCCCGCCATCCTCGAACCTCGGATGTGGCCCTCCTTCGGACGGGCCGCCGGTCCCCGTACTTCAGGAGCGGGCAAAAACCTTTCCTACGACTCCCGATGCAGCGTGCGCCTCGATGTGCGAGTTCGCGCCGCGTTCGCACGATACACCGCAAAAGGTTTTAGTGCAATCCGGGTTTCGGCAGCCGATGTCGGGGCCTCGACGGCTCGTGTTCTTGGCACCTGCCATGCTTCTTGCGCTCTCGCTCCTTGGAGGGACTGTGCGCGCCGCCCCCGTGTCGCCGGGCGAGGGGGCGACGCAGGACCTGTTTTGGATCGTCCTCATTCCCGCGCTCGGAATCGGAATTTTCGTGACCGCACTCATCGCGTATGCCGTGTTGAAGTTCCGCGTCCGACCCGGTCATACGACCGGCCCCGTCAATCCGAAGACGCACGATCGCGAGCTCGAAGCCTTGTGGACCGTCATCCCTGCGATCATCCTGTTGATCGTCGGCTTCGCCGCGTTTCAGACCCTCGTCGCGACGGACACGTTGCCTCAGGATCCCGACGTGATCATGGAGATCAACGCCCACCAGTGGTACTGGAACTTCAACATCACGTACGTTCGGAATGGAACGTGGTTGAACACGACGGGCAACTTCGCCTCGTTCAACACGACGGGCGGGTTCACAATCAAGACGGGGCTGGTCGTGAAGATCATCCTCCGCTCCTTCGATGTCGCCCACTCCTTCTACCTGATCGATTTCGACTTGAAGATCGACGTGATTCCGGGCCACACCAATTTCTACTGGTTTAAGCCGCTGCAGCGCGGCGATTTCATGATTCGATGCGCGGAGTTCTGCGGCCTGAACCACTACACGATGACCGCGACTCTCCACGTCGTGAGCTGAAGGAAAAGGAGGCGCAGGCACGATGGTCGGGAGCGAGGTGCGCGGTCCGGCCCTCGTTTCCGTCGGGATCCTCGTCCTCGCCGCGCTCGCGGCGGCGCCATTGTTCTCGACCGCTTCGCGGTCGGCCGCAGTCGAGCCTGCCTCGCCCTCCCTTCCGAATTCGGTCCTGCCCTCGGTGAACCTCACCCTCTACGGAAACGCCGGACGCGGTTGGGGGCTCAGCAACGCGACGATTTCGCAGCCCGGGCCGGCCTTAAGCGTCCATCTCGGTGACACCGTGATGCTCACGCTCATCGGAAACGATTCGGCCCCTCACAATTGGTTCATCGACTACGACAACAACCTCGCGCCGAACGGTGATGAGCCGAGTTCCCCGGACTTCAACGCACCCGTTGGGAAGGCGATCGTGTGGCCGTTCGTCGCAGATCGTCCTGGCAACTGGACCTATCTTTGCCGCTACCACCAGACCTCGATGAAAGGATCGATCGAGGTTCTCGAGGAACCGCGGCCCGTGAACCTGACCCTGTACGGGAACGCCGGTCGGGGGTGGGGGTTCTCGAACGCGACGATGACCGATCCCGGGCCGTTCATCACCATCTTCTGGCGGACGAAGGTGACGCTCACCTTGATCGGGAACGACTCAATCGGGGTCATGCACAACTGGTTCATCGACTACGATGGCAGCCATGGTCCGAACGGCGACGAGCCGAGCTCTCCGGACTTCAACGTCCCGGGCCAGGAGGTCCGCGTCTGGAGCTTCATCGCGGATCGCCCCGGCAACTGGACGTACGAATGCCGGTATCACTTCAATACGATGACCGGGTCGATCCTCATCGTCGGGGGGCCGCCTCCGCCGCTGAGGGGGGCGATGGTCCCGCTCATCACCGGCATCATGTTGGCGACGCTCGGGGTGGTCCTCGCGTTCGCTGCGGTCTATCACGTCCGCGCCGTGCGCGCGGCGAAGCGGATGAAGTGAGGGGCCCGCGATGACGGACTTGCCCGTCCTCGCGTTCGGCTTCGGCGTAATGCCTGTTGCGGCGATCCTGTTGTATGCATTCTCGGGCCGGATCCTAGCGCACCGGGAGGCCACATGGGGAATCCTCGCGGGCGTTGCCGTCTTCCTGGGGCTCTCCCACGCGATGTACGCAGTCCTCTTTTACCATCCCCTACTGGACGACCGGATGCTTGCGACGCTCCTTTCGGTCTTGGGATTAGGAGTCGGCGCGGGCGTCGGATGGCTTCTCATGGAAGGTCCGTTCATCCGGACCGAGCCGAACCGGGTCCTCGCGGCGGCGGTCGCATTCGTCGCGCTTCACAGCTTCGGCGACGGCCTGACACTCGGCGGATCGTACGTCGGTGGCGGTACACTGACAGTCCCACTCGATACGGTGACCGTTTCTGCTACCGTCGTCCATCGTTTCATCGAAGGGGCTCTGATTGTCGTCCCCGCGCTCGCTGCCACTTGGAAGCCGCGTCTCGCGTTTGTGCTCTTATTCTCGTCGCTGGTGGCCGTCCCCGGCGCGTACGTGCCAACCTGGCTAGTCGATCTCTACGGGTTCACGCCGACTCGATCCGTGATCGCTCTCTCCATTCCCATATTCGCGGCTGCCATCGAGGCGACCTTAGCGCTCGTCCTTGTCGCGCGGGCGTTCCTTCCGATCGCCTCCGTGGAACGGGGGACGAAGTGGCTTCTCTGGACCGCCGTCGGTTTCATCGGGATCAGCCTTGTGCACTTCCTCATTGAGTGACGAAAGTCCGGTGGCATGCGCAACACTTCCGGCGCCCGCGGTCGTGTGGACGGCCGCGAGCGAAACCATGAGCGCGAAAGCAAGTGTCGCCGTGCCAAGGGCGAGATGAATTGTGACGACGAGCGGGTCCAGTTCTGTCGTGATCGTGAAAGCGCCAAAGGCCGACTGGACAATAACGAGTGCGAAACTCATGACGGACAAGGTGAGGAGATTGGACTCGGAACGGAACCACAGGAGGACGAGGACCATCGTCGACAAGATGAAGAGGCCCGTGAGGACCGCGACGAGGCGGTGCGCGTACTCGACGGCGATTAGGGGGTCGGCGAGGTTGGGCACGGCGGAGCCGTTGCAAAGAGGCCAATCCGGGCACGCGAGGCCCGCGCCCATTCCGCGGACCGTTCCTCCGACGACAATCGTCGTGTATGCAAATACCGCTCCGAGGATTGCTACCACTTGGAGGGATCGCCGTCTGTCGATTGGCATCCGAACCGTCCGGCGGCGTGAGAAACTCCACCGCGATAAACCCTCGCAACGAATCCGTTTCGGACGGGGACCCGTACATCAACCGACCGATTCAAAAAACATGGGGACGCAGGGATTTGAACCCTGATCGACGGGTTTCTCCCACGCGGGGAGCGACCCACGCGTGTCTCGCGAACCATGGGTCAGCGCTCCAGTCTGTCATCACTGGATCAGCAACCCGTTCGCAATCAAGCCCATGACTGGAGCCCGTAATTCTACCAGGCTAAACTACGTCCCCATGGGACTCGCGAACTCGCGGAAGAGCGGCGGGGATATCTAACTTTGCGTGGTGGGCCCGCGCATCTCACTGGGACTCGGTGACGGAACCGCTCCCGCCGCACCGCGTGCACTGGCCGGTCCCGCGGCAGTACGCGCAGACGGCGTTGGGCCCGCCCCCGGTGCCGCCGCAGTCCTCGCACATCTTCCAGCCTTGGCAATCGGGGCACGCACCCTCGAAGGGGATTTCCTCCGAGATTCGGATCAACGCACCCTCCGCGGAGGCGACGAGACTCCCGTCGATCGTGAGGAGGCCCAGCCTCGCCCGGAAGGATCCGCCTCGCAAGATCTTCGCCTCCGAGGCCTCGGGGTCGTCCGGCGTGATGATCAGCGATCCTTCGAGCAGCATGGGGGGCAAGGGGCCGTCGACGTCGTTCGAGACGACCTCCCCGCGGAGCGAGGACCGCTTCTCCGCTGCCTCCGAGCTCGCGAGGCCCGTGATGCGGCACGCGAGCTTCAGCCCGTCGCGCAACGGCTCCGTGCCTTGCTTGATGATGACGCGGGCGTACCGCCCGAGGATTGAATCGTCCGCCATGAGGGGCCCGCCCATCCGAGGGGGAGGGCTTGAAACCTTCCGGCTCCATTCTCACGGTTGGGACGACCGCACGAGGGAGAGGGAGGCCCTCAGCGCTGACGCATCTTCTGCTCCCGCTTGCGGCGGCGCATCCGCTTCTTGCGCCACTTCCAGCGCATCTTGCCGCGCTTCTTCCACGCACGCGAGGAGCGTTTCATGCGGTCTCCGGACGCGCGGAAAATCCGGGCCACTTATGTAGTTTCCGTTGACGGCCCCTCAGCGCCTGCCGATCCGACTCGGGGGAGGTGGGTCAGCCGTGGGAATACAACGTGTTCCCGGGTCCGTTGTAGTCCGGCCCTTCGCCCCATGCGAGCTGAACGCTCCCATTTGGGTCCAGCGCCAAGGTGATGTAGTCCCCGTACGGGAACGCGAACCCCTGTCGGGTCACGTATGCGTAGCCGGAGCGGAACGCGGACACCTGGATTTCTGCGGACCACGTCGAGCCGCCGTCGGCCGAGCTGCGGTACCAGACGTTGTACGCGCCCGTCCGGTTGTCCATCCATGCCACCCGCACGTCCCCCGCGCTCCTCGCCGCGATCCCGGGGAACACGTGGAACGAGGGCGTGCCGTCGGCGCTGAGATCGATCCGCGAGGACCAGCTCGCGCCTCCGTCCGTCGAGCTCCGGTACCACGCGCAGGGGCGCCCACGGGCTTCAGGGGACCGGCGCCGGCCGGAGGACTCGGCGGGTAACCGACGTGGAGGGCTCATCGCTGGGGGAACCCTGCCGGTGGGTTGATGTAGTCTGGCCGTGTACATATGGCCGGTCTCCATGTGGTCTCCCACTCCGACCGTTGCCCCGGGCCCGTCGTACCCGGCCGCGAGGAAGCCCGGCTTCTTCCAGCGGCTCTCGATCGGCTGGAAGCTCACGAAGGTCAGCCTCGGCATCCTGAGGAAGGAGAAGGGGCTCGTCCTCCTCCCGTTCGTTTCCTTGCTGATCACGGTTGGGGTCTGGGCGATCTTCTTCGTGTCGTTGTTCTTCGTCGTCGCGCCGACGGACCCGTTCGGCTCGTGGCTCTTCTACATCGGCCTCGCGATCGTCTACTTCGTGACGTTCTTCGTGTCGATCTACTTCAACGCCGCGGTCATGGGCGCCGCCATGATCCGGCTGAACGGCGGCGACCCGACGATCTCGGATGGATTGAAGGTCGCGCGCGCGAACATCCGCCGGATCGCGGGATGGGCGCTCCTCACGGCGACGGTCGGCCTGATCCTCCGGGCGATCTCGGAGCGGTTCGGGTTCATCGGGCGAATCATCGCGGGGGTCGCGGGAGCCGCCTGGGGCATCGTGACGTACCTGGTCGTCCCCGTGCTGATTTTCGAGAAGATCGGGCCGTGGGCCGCGGTGAAGCGCAGCGGATCGCTCCTCCGCCAGACGTGGGGCGAGGCCGCTGGCGGCTACCTGACGCTCGGCGGGATCTTCGTCCTCCTCGCGCTGCCCGCGCTCCTCGTCATCCTACTCGGGGTCGTCGTCGGCGGAGTCGTCGGTCTGCTGGTCGGCCTTGCCATCGCGGTCGTCTACTGGCTGATCCTCGGCCTCGTCGGGTCCGCGGCCCAGAGCATCCTCGTTACGGCCCTGTACCGCTACGCCACGACGGGCGAGCTCGGATTCGGCCTGCCGCGCGATCTGGTGGCTCCTCCGGCGGGGGCCCGCTGATCGTCCGAATCGATCGAGCGTTCACGCGGTCGTCCACCCCGCCGCGCTGATCGTCGATCCACCCGACCCGAGGAGGAACAGTACGTAGCTCGTCGAGGGCTTCAACGGCGCCAAGTTCCCAGTGACCCAGAACGCGTCTCCGACCCCGAAGGTCGAGTCGTGATCTTGATCGAGCCAGTAGACCCGGTACGTCGCGGTCCCGATTGCGAGCGCGACCGAACCGTCGAGTGCGGGCATGCCGGCGATGCCGCTCGACGAGGCATTCGCCTCCAACCGGAGCCGGAGCTCCGACGGATTGAATTCCCGTGAGGCCCCGAACACCTGGAGGGTCGCGTTTCCGCCGGTCTGATCGACTACCCCGAAGTCGACAATCATGCCCGGCGTTGGGCTGGAGATTAAGCCCGACACCATGACGTAGAGGATCGCCGCGAAGACGACCGGCAGGATCACGAAGATGACGACGAGGATGACGATGATGAGCGCGAGGTTGTCGCGTTTCGGCGGCGGGTAGTACGGGTATGGGAAGTACGGAGGACCGTACGGCGGGGGAGTCCAGGGGCCCGGCCCGGGCGGACCCGGCGGGGGCGTGACGGGGACGCCGCTCACGCGAGACCATTCGCGTCCGGGCCTATAAAGTCAGTTGCGGCATGCCGCGAGGCGGACTGCCGGCGTCGTGGTCAACCTTAAACAAGGTTAACGCGGCGGACAAATCGTTAAGTGCCCCCCGGTCCTTCGTTTCGATTCCCGAGGATGACCATCCATGGCTCGAGCCCTGTGGAGCGGCGCGATTGCGTTCGGACTCGTGAACATCCCCGTCAAGCTGTACGGGGCCACGGAGAGCAAGGACCTCTCCTTCACGACGCTCCACGCGTCCTGCATGACCGCCCTCAAGCGGCCGTACGTCTGCCCGAAAGACAACGTGCCCGTAGATCAGAAGGACATGGTGAAGGGCTACGAGTTCGCGAAAGGCCAGTACGTCATCCTGAGAGACGAGGACTTCGACAAGATCCCGCTCGAGGCGACCAAGGCGCTCGAGGTCCAAGGGTTCATCGAGGCCCAGGAGATTTCGCCCCTATACCGGGAGCGGAACTACTACCTCGGCCCGGAGGAGATCAGCCTGAAGCCGTTCGAGCTGTTCCGCCAGGCGCTGATGCGGACGGGCAAGGTGGCGATTGCACGCGCGGTGCTCTGGAAGAAAGAGCAGCTCGTGGCGATCAGTCCCCTCGATGGCGGCCTCGTCCTCACGACGCTGATGTACCAGGACGAGGTGAAGCCGCCCGCGGAGCCGCCGGCGACCCATCCGATCGTAATCAGCGACGCGGAAATCGAGCTCGCGCTCCAGTTGATCGGTGCGTTGACGACGGAATTCGACCCGTCGAAGTTCCGGGACCGCTATCGGGACGCACTCATGGCGCTGATCCAGGCGAAGGTCGAGGGCAAAGAGCTGCCCGCGGTCGCGAAGGTCGAGACGAAGCCGACGCAGGACCTCATGGCCGCGCTCAAGGCGAGCCTCGAGGCCGCGAAGGCCAGCTGAGCGGATGCCGTCCTTCGATCCGTACACGCACGTGATCAAGCCGATGCTCGCGGAGAGCCGCCAGACCCCGTTCGACTCGCCGGACCACATCTTCGAGCTGAAGTGGGACGGGACGCGGGCCCTCGCCTTCGTACGGAACGGCCTGCGGTTCCAGAACCGACGCTTGAATTTCATCGAGGATCGGTATCCGGATCTGAAGGTCCACACGAGGAAGGACGCGATCCTCGACGGCGAGATCGTCGTGATGAAGGGAGCGCTCCCGAGTTTCGAGAAGCTGCAGGAGCGGGAGCGCGCGAGCGGGAAGATCAACATCGAGTACCTCGCGAAGACGCTCCCGGCGACGTACATCGTCTTCGACATCCTGTACGTCGAGGATCGGGAGGTCATGAGCCTCCCCCAGATGGAACGGAAGGCCCTCCTGCCGGACATCGTCGAGGTCGACGACCGCGTCGTCCTGAGCGACTACATCGAGCGGCGTGGGGTCGACTACTACAACGCGGTCATCGCGCGCGGGCTCGAGGGGATCATCGCGAAGCACAAGCAGACCCGCTACTACACAGGCAAGAGGAGCAAGGACTGGATCAAGATCAAGAAGAAGACGACCCTCGATTGCGTGATCTGCGGGATCACCGCGGGCGAAGGCGAGCGGGAGGACACGTTCGGCTCGCTGATCCTCGGCGCGTACCACGAAGGCAAGCTCGTCCATGTGGGCCGGGTCGGGACGGGGTTCTCCGAGGCGGGTCGGCGTTCGATCATCGAGCGGCTTCGTCCGCTCCAGGGCCCGTGTCCGTTCCCCGAGGTTCCCGAGATCGACGCCCATGTGGGGTTCTGGACCCGCCCGGTCCTCGTCGCCGAGGCGCACTTCCTGGAATGGTCGAAGGACCGTCGCATGCGCGCCCCTTCGTTCTCGCGGATGCGGGACGACAAGCGGCCCGAGGATTGCATCGTCACGTTCCCGTGAGGTTTCGACTCCTTTATGTTGCACGGTGCGCATAGGGGCCGCACCTGAGGGATATTGCTTGCCGAAATTGCAGTTGGCGGAGATCGGGATTTACGTGAAGGATCTGAAGGCGGCGCGGGCGTTCTACACGAAGAAGGTCGGCCTCAAGGTGCGGTCGTCCATGCCGAAATGGGGCTATCTGGCCCTCGGCGCGACGAAGGGCGGAGAGGACGCCGCCCTGGATCTGTGGGCGCCCTCGCCGGAATGGGGCCAGGCGGACTACGAGTCCCGGCTCAAGCTGATCGGCGGGGTCACGGGGATCGGCTTCCTGACGAACGACCTCAAGCGGACGACCGAAGCCCTGAAGAAGAAGGGCGTGAAGGCGGAACTCGACAACGACTCGGCGACGTTCGGGCGCTTCACGGATCCTGACGGGAACGTCCTGTTCGTCGCGCAGCCCGCGAAGCCGAAAATCCGCCGGGCGGGGCTCTCAGCACTGACCTTCGTCACGGTCGTGTCTCGGGACGCGGCGAAAGCCGGCGAGTTCTTCGCGAAAGCGCTCGGGTTGCGGAAGCGCCGGGTGCCGGGCGAGGAAGGCCAGGAGGACATGTCGATCTATCAGCACTCCCCGAAAGCCACGGGCGTCATGCCCTTCACGCCGACGAAGGAGATGTACACCAATCCCGCGGACTACGACGCGGACATGACGCACATCGGCGAAGACACGTCGATCTACTTCGCGACGAAGGACATCTACAAGGTCCAGGACCAGCTCATGGCGAAAGGCGTGCGATTCGAGAAGAAGGCCGAGAAGCAGGCCTGGGGCGGGATCACGGCCACGTTCCTCGACCCGGACGACAACAAGTACACGCTGATGGAGTACGAAGAGGACTAGTCAGACGTTCAAAAGGGGAGGGGCGGGCGCTCGGCCCGCCGTTCCATTTTTCTAGGGTTGCTTCGGCGGCGTGCCGGGGAGGGTCATGTCGAGCGGGTCGGGCTCCCTCGGCGGTTGCGCCGGCGGCGCCCCGGGCGGCGGCGAGACCGTTGACATCGGCGACATTGGCGACACCGGCGGCATCCGCCGGTGCTGCTCGCGCTTCCGCATGCCCCAGACCATCCAGCCGAGCAAGGCGAGGACGATCACGAGGAGCGCGATGATTCCCTCGAGCATCTGAATCATCCCGAGGAGCGCACTCGACCGGACCGTCACCGTGAAGGAGGACGTCGCGGAGTTGCCCGCCGCGTCCGTCACCGTAAGGGTCGCGGCGTACGCGCCCGGCCGGGCGTAGACGTGGCTTGCGGTCGCCGTGGTGGCGGTCGTCCCGTCCCCGAAGTCCCATGCGTACGACGCGACGCCAACGTTGTCCGACGACGCGGATCCGTCGAAGAATAGCGGCTGGCCCTCATCCACGAGGCGGTCGCCCGCCCCGCGCAAGACGGGTGCCTGCGTGTCCCGCACCGTCACTTGAACCGTCGCGGTCGCGACGTTGCCTGAGTAATCCCAGACGCTGAGCGTCGCCGTGTAATCGCCGGGCATGACATAGGCGTGGCTCGTCGTGACGCCGGCACCGCTCGAGCCGTCGCCGAAGTCCCACGCGTAGCTCGCGAGTCCCAGGTTGTCGGACGAGCCCGAGCCGCTGAAGGACGCGGGCGAGCCCTGATCGACCGTCATTCCCGCGCCTGCGTTCGCGGTCGGGGCGACGACATCCAAGGTCGCGGCGAAGACATCCTGGCCGCTCGTCCGGGTGTCGAGCCATGCCGCGAAGACGTCGCCTGCTTGGTCGATCGCGATGCTCGGATCGTACTGGAAGATGTTTGAGACCGGGTCGTCGTTCACGCGGACGTTCGGAGACCAGGCCAGGCCGTCGACCGAGGACGAGGTGTAGATGTCCCAGCTCGTGGAGCCGACCGTCCGGCTGTCGGTCCAGGCCGCTTGGACCTTGCCCGCGTTCGCGGCGATATTCGGGATCAATTGGGTGACGGCCCCCGTCTCGTCGTTCACCCTCACGTTCGCCGTGAACGACGCGCCCGCGTTCGAAGATCGGGTCGCGTAGATGTCCGGCGCCGTGTTCGGGTTCCGATAGTCCGTCCACGCCACGTAGATCATGCCGGCGACGTCCGTCGCGATCGTGGGCTCGCCCTGGGCCGCGGCCCCCGTGTCGTCGTTCACCGGGATGTTCGGCGCCCAACTGGCGCCCCGGTCGGACGACTTCGAGAAGTAGATGTCCCGGCCTCGAGCGGCCGTCCGCGGGTCGCTCCACGCGAGGTACACGTCCCGGTTCGGCGCGGTCGCGATCCGGGGCTCTCCTTGCTCGGAGGCCGTCGCGTCGTTGTTCACTCGCACGGAGGGGTTGAAGCTCAACCCGCCGTCCGTCGAGTTCGCGTAGTAGATGTCCGGGCCGGTGACGGCACTCCGGGTGTCCGTCCACGCGGTGTGGACTATGGTCGGGTTCACAGGATCCACCGCGACGTCGGGTTCCGCCTGGGAGTTCGTCGTCACGTCGTTCGCGCGGACGTTCGCCGAGAAGCTCAGGCCCCCGTCCGTGGACTTCGCGAAGAACACGTCGTTGTTCCCGTTCCGCGAGTCCGTCCACGCGATGTAGATATGGTTCGCGTTGTCGAGGGCGAGCGCGGGCTCCGCCTGGTTCGCTCCGCCCGCATCGTTGTTCACCCGCACGGGGGTCGTCCACGTCTGCCCGCCGTCCAGCGACTTCGTGAAGAAGATGTCGGCCTGGGTGACGGAGCCGCCCCATCCGGTGAAGGCGAGATAGGCGACGCCGTCGGACCCGACCTTGAGGGACGGGGCCCCGGCCGAGTACGCGGGAGGCCGGTCGACCTGCACGTTCGGGCCGAAGTGCGGACCGGTCGGGGCTGCGGAAGCGGAGGGCAGCAAGACGCCCATCAAGGCGATCGCGACGAGGGCGGCCATCAAGGCAATCGGAACGGCACGGGGCATCGGACGACGGGCGGTGGGCGTACGCGTCATGGCGGTTCGATCCTCAGACGCCCTGGTCTACCGGCGGCTATTTAATCGGCGTGGGACGACTATCGTAATTGAAAACGAGACGCGAAGGGCCCAGGAACGGCAGCGGCCGCGCAGCTTTCTC
>DASPXQ010000114.1:0-10403 GCA_035637195.1 Thermoplasmata archaeon
CAACCCTGCCTTTTAATACGAGCCTCACCTTAGTATCCTCGAACCCACGAGTCGGTGGACGGCATGCCGGGGTTGGCGCTTGTTGATGGCAATCGGTCCCGCGCCCCGCGCCGTGTCGTGATCGCTTCCGACTGAGGCGACGGCGATGGTCAACCCCGTGAAGACGGACCTTGCGGGCCCGCGGATCGACAAGGGCCTCGACGACGTCTACGTGAAGGAGAGCTCGATCTGTTTCGTCGACGGGCAGCGCGGACGCCTCCTGTACCGCGGGTACGACATCCGCGATCTGGCGACGCACTCGACGTTCGAGGAGACCGCGTTCCTCCTGCTGCAGGGGCACCTACCGAACCGGGAAGAGCTGGAGAAGGCGAAGGGGGACCTGGCGGCCAGCCGCACCTTGTCGCCGTCCGTCTTGCGGCTCCTCCGATCGATGCCGGAGCACGCGCCGCCGATGGACGTCCTGCGGACGGCCGTCTCCTACCTGTACAATTTCGATCCGGAACGGGACGACACGACGCGCGCGGCAAACCTGCGCAAGGCGTGGCGGCTCGTCGGGCGCTTCGCGACGATCGTCGCGACGTACGAGCGGATGCGGAAGGGGCAGCGCGTCGTGCGGCCGGACCCGAAGCTCGGCCACGCCGAGGACTTCCTCCGGATGCTGAAGGGCAAGAAGGCCGACCCAGTCTTGGCGAGGATGATGGACGTCGCGCTCATCCTGTACGCGGACCACGCGATGAACGCGTCGACCTTCGCCGCGACCGTCGCGGCCTCGACCCTCTCGGACTTGTACAGTACAATCATCGCCGCCATCTCGACCCTGAAAGGCCCTCTGCACGGAGGCGCAATCGAAGCGGCGTTCGAGGCGATCGAACGGATCGGCCGCCCGGAAGGCGCGGAGGAATTCGTCGTGAACACGTTGCGGAACAAGGAGAAGGTGTTCGGCTTCGGCCACCGCGTCTACAAGACGTACGACCCGCGGGCTCTGATCCTAAAGGAATTCGCCCGCCGCCTCGGAGAGATGAACGGCGACGACACGTATTACCGCATCGCGACGGCGGTCGAGGATACGGTCGTCCGGGAACTCGCCTCGAGGCACATCTACCCGAACGTCGACTTCTATTCCGGGCTCGTGTTCCACGGCCTCGGGATCCCGAAGGACCTCTTCACCCCTCTCTTCGCGGTCTCGCGGATCTCCGGTTGGACCGCGCAGGTGATCGAGTACTGGGAAGACAACCGGCTCCTGCGGCCCCTCGACTGGTACGTCGGACCGAAGGACCTCGTCTACATCCCGATCGACGAGCGATCGTGAGGCGAGACGCATGCCCGCCGAGCGTCTCGTCCTGCGGCCTCCGGATGGCGGCCACAAGATCCTGATCACGGAGGCGGGGATCCGCGTCCCGGACGATCCGATCGTCCCGCTGATCGAGGGGGACGGAGTCGGCCCCGACGTCGTGCGCGCCGCGCGGAAGGCCGTCGACGCGGTCGTCGAGGACGCATTCGGCGGCCGCCGGCGGATCTCTTGGTACGCCGTGCCCGCTGGCGAGAAGGCGATGTTCCAGTACGGCGAGATGCTCCCGGAGGCCACCCTCGGCGCGATCAAGGAGTACGTCGTCGCGCTGAAGGGACCTCTCACGACGCCCGTCGGCGGCGGCTTCCGCTCGCTGAACGTCACCCTCCGCAAGGCGCTCGACCTCTACGCCAACGTCCGCCCGGTGTACTGGATCCCCGGGGTCCCGAGCCCCGTGACGCATCCGGAGCGACTCGACATCGTCATCTTCCGCGAGGGGACCGAGGACGTCTACGCGGGGATCGAGTGGGAGAAAGGGTCCGCCGAGGCGGCGCGGATGATCGAGATCCTGGAGAAGGAGTTCCGCGCGCACGTGCGGCCCGACAGCGGGCTCGGCATCAAGCCGGTGAGCGAGACCGGCTCGAAGCGGCTCGTCCGGAAAGCAATCCGGTACGCGATCCAGAACGGCCGCCGGTCCGTGACGCTTGTGCACAAGGGGAACATCATGAAGTACACCGAGGGCGCGTTCCGCACCTGGGGATACGAGGTCGCGAAGAAGGAGTTCGGCGAATCGACGATCGCCTGGGAGGACGTCGCCAAGTCGCACGGCGGCCAGGCCCCGAAAGGCAAGGTCGTGATCAAGGACGTCATCGCCGACAACATGTTCCAGCAACTCCTGCTGCGGCCGGCGGAGTACGATATCCTCGCGACGACGAACCTGAACGGGGACTATCTGAGCGATGCGGCCGCGGCCCAGATCGGCGGACTAGGCGTCGCGCCGGGGGCCAACATCGGGGACGCCCACGCGCTCTTCGAGCCGGTCCACGGCAGCGCGCCGAAGTACGTGGGACTGGACAAGGTCAACCCGACCGCCGAGATCCTCGCGGGTGTCTTGATGCTCGAGTACCTCGGATGGCGCGATGCAGCCACACGGCTCCGGGACGCGGTGAAGGCCGTCATCCGTTCCAAGGTCCTCACGTACGACCTGGCGCGCCAGATGCCCGACGCTAAGGAGGTCGGGACGGCCGCCTTTGCCGATGCCGTCGTCGGCGCGATCCACGGGGCGGGCCGTTGACGGTGCGTGGCGGCCACGCGTGCGATTCGCAACTCGAACAGTCCGTCTGCGCCGAGATGCAACGCCAAGGCGTCCCGCACGAGCACCGGTCGCTCCACTTCCGTGTTGCGGATGAGACCGGCGGCAAGGCGGACTACACGCCCGCGATCGTCACGCGACGCGGATCGATCCTGTTCCTCGTCGATTCGGTCGAGTCGGCGACGGACCGCGACGCAATCGATCGCTTCTCGAGATTCCTCGAGCAGCACTCGCCGGAACTCGTCCTCGTCCTGGTGACGACGGCCGATGCGGTCGAGCGAATCCCTCTGGAGGCGTACGACGAGGTCTATGCCGCATCCGACGTCGGCAAGCTGACGACACGCATTCGGTCGCAAGATCCGAAAGGGATCATCCGACCGTTCGAGAAGCCGAGTCCGCAGGACTCCGCCAGGTGACTCGCCGAGCACCGAGGGCCGAAGGCGTTCGTTCGACCCGCGGGTTGAAGAAGGAAGGCCGCTTTCCTTCGGGGGAGCATGGTCCTGAGTCCGACCGAGACGTACGTCGCGACCCTCTTCCTCGCCGTCACGCTGTCGATCTTCGGCCGGAAGATGTACCTCCGCCTGCGGTACCTCTTCGCCGCGAAAGGCGTGGAACGGCGGTGGGATCACATTCCCACGCGGATCAAGAACTTCATCGTCTACGGGATCTTCCAGAGGAAGGTCGCGCGCGAATGGTACGCCGGCGTGCTCCACTCGTTCATCTTCTGGGCGTTCGTCATCCTCGGCACGAGCGTCGTCGAGATCACGGCACAGGCGTACGCGCCCGGCTGGCGGGTGCCCACCCCGACGATCGCCGGCTTCTCGTTGGGCGGGCCGCTGTACCTCGCGCAGGAGGTCATCGCCGTCCTCGCGGCGATCGGGGTGGGGATGGCCCTCTACCGGCGGTACGTCATCCGACCGAAGAAACTCATGCACGAGGGGATGCGCGACGCGACGATCGTCCTCTTCTTCATCCTCGGGATCGTCACATCGCTCCTGCTCTACAACGCGGCGGACATCGCCGTCGGGACGGCCTCCCTCCCGGAGTGGAAGCCGATTTCGTCGGCACTCGCCGCCGTGCCGGGCGTCATCCTCGGCGCGACGTGGTGGCGGGCCTTTTGGTGGACCCACGTCCTCTTGCTGTTCTCGTTCCTCGCGTACGTGCCTCACTCAAAGCACATGCACATCATCTTCGCGATCGTGAACACGTTCTTCATGGACCTCACCCCGAAAGGGACCCTGAAGAAAGTCGACCTCGAGAAGACGCAGACGTTCGGGGTGGACCGCGTCGAGCAGCTGTCGTGGCGGCAGCTCCTCGATGGCTACGCGTGCACGGAGTGCGGACGGTGCACGGACGCATGCCCGGCGAACGCGACGGGCAAGCCGTTGGACCCGATGCGCATCATCACGAACATGCGGGACACGCTCGACGAGCAAGGCGCGGCGATCGTGCGCGGGGACGTCGCGGGCCTCCCCGACATGTTCCAGACCGTCCACTCCAAGGACGGCATCTGGGCGTGCACGACCTGCTATGCGTGCGTCTACGAGTGCCCCGTGATGAACGAGCACGTGCCGAAGATCATCGAGATGCGGCGGCACATGGTCCTCACGCAAGGGGAGATGCCTCCTGAGACGATGGAGGCGATGCGGAAGATCGAGCAGAACTACAACCCGTGGGGGACCGGCTGGGATCAGCGGGCCAGGTGGGCGGACGGCCTGGGCGTCAAGACGCTATCCGACGCCCTCGCGTCGAAGGATGCGATCGACGTCCTCTACTGGGTCGGCTGCGCCGCCTCGTTCGACGAGCGGAATCAGAAGGTCGCGAAGGCCTTCGCACGCATCCTGCAGAAGGCGGGCGTGCGATTCGCGATCCTGGGGCCGGAGGAGAAATGCACGGGGGATCCGGCCCGCCGGCTCGGGAACGAGTACCTGGCCCAGGCGATGATCATGGGGAACGTCGAGACGCTGAACCGATATGGGGTCACGAGGATCGTCGCGACGTGCCCGCACTGCTTCAACACGCTGAAGAACGAATACCCGGACTTCGGAGGGAAGTACGAGGTCGTCCACCACTCGCAGTTTCTCCGCGACCTTATCGATGCCGGCCGCCTCACGCCGACGAAGGATGTCTTGCAGTTCCTGACCTATCACGATCCGTGCTACCTCGGACGGTATAATGGCCTGTTCGAGGAGCCGCGCGAGGTCCTGTACCGGATCCCGGGGGTCCGGGTCGTCGAGATGAGTCGGGCCCGCGAGCACGGATTCTGCTGCGGGGCCGGGGGCGCCCGGATGTGGATGGAGGAACGCATCGGCGAGAAGGTGAACCACCGCCGGTTGAGCCACATCGAGGAGACGCAGGCGAACGCCGTCGCGACCGCGTGCCCGTACTGCCTGATCATGCTCGACGATGCGGCGAAGACGAAGGACCGTGAAGACATTCGGCGGTTTGACATCGCCGAGCTACTCGAACGATCCCTCTAGACCCAAAAGTGGCATCGACGCGCGCTGACTCGAGAGCTGAAAGGTTTTTCTATCGCGACCGCCAGTAGGGTGCCGGAGGGGACCGGACCATGCTCTTTCCCGCATTCCCGGACGCCGCGGCACTCGTCGGCCGCGTCGCCCTTGGCGCATTGTTCCTGACCCATGGGTGGCCCAAGATCAAGGACATGCGGAAGCCGATCGCTTGGGTGAAGGGGACCGGATGGCCTGGAGGCGCGACGTTCGCGATCTTGTTCATCCTGCTCGAGACGTTTGGCGCAATCGCGCTGATCCTCGGGTTTCTGACGCAAATCGTGGCGGTGCTTTTCGTCCTCGAGATGATCGCCACGACCATCTTCCAGAAGACGAAAATGCAAGGGAAGTTCAAAGGCGGCTTCGAGCTCGACCTGGCGTACGCCGCCTTTGCGTTGGTCCTCGCGCTGTTGGGCCCCGGCGCGTGGTCGATCGACCGCCTGGTCGGGATCGCCTAGAGCCCATCGATCTTCTTCGCGAGCTCGAAATCCAAGTCCGTGAGGCCGCCCTTGTCGTGCGTCGTGAGGGTGAGCCGGACCTTCGTCCAGGAGTTGAAGATGTCCGGATGGTGGTCCATCGCCTCCGCGAGGTCGCCGACCTGGTTGATGAATGCGAGCGCCGCCCGGAACGTGCGGAGCTTCCATGTCCGCGTGATCGTCTTGCCTTCCCTCGACCACTCCGGGACCTGCTGGAGATGGGCCGCGATCTCGACCTCGGACAGGAGCGTGCGCCGAGCCATGGTCGGTCCGCCGCAACGACGCCACCCGGCAAAAGGGCTTGGGTGCGACAAGTTAACCTTAAACAAGGTTGCTTTCTTGCGGCGTCCCGACGGCCCGCCGCGGCCTCATCGCACGATCACGATTGGCGTCTGCGCGACGATGTCGAATCCCCATGCGATGTCGAGGCCGATGTGGAGGGCATAGCTGTAATATGAATATGTCCCGCGGTAGCTCGAGGCGACGTCCGCAGGGATGGGGATCTCAAACGTGAACGGCACGCCGACGCGGATCTGGTCCATCGGCACGGCGACCTCCGTCCGGTACGTCTCCGTCGTCTCCTGCTGACCGTCGGCCCGGGCCCACTCGCCGCCGATGAGCCGCGTGTACACCCGGCGGATGCGCGCGTTCCCCGTGCGGTTCAGCGTGATGCGGCAACCGATCAGCTCGCGCGCGAAGAAGCGGTCGCCGTCCAGCTCGACGTATACCTCCGGGCCTTCGCCGCCGGAACGGAACCGGACGGGCTGCGCGTACGTGCGCACGCTCGGGCGGTCGTAGAACACGAAGATCTCCGTGCTCCACACCGTGTCGACCCAGAGCGGCACGTCGAGCCGGGCCGTGAGGATGTACTTCACGCTCGCATGGCGGCCCGCGTACGACGGGAGGGCGTGGAGCGGGATCTGGAACCGGAACGGGAACCGGTACGTCCCGGCGGGAAGCGGACCTTCCCCACGGAGCGGAAGGCGCCACTGCACGATCGGCGCCGAGGACCGATAGGTATGGGAATTCTTCCCCGAGCCGCGGGTGATCTCCGTATCCTCTGTCCCCTTGAAGTCGACGTACAGGCCGCGGCTCGAGACCTCGCGGGTCGTCTCGATGACGACCGTCCCCTCGATGACGTCGCCCGTGTAGTAGGCGACCCGCGGGAGTTCCACAGCAATCTCGCGCGGCATCCCTCAACCCCGCGGTGCCGTGGGGCTCACCGCACCAGGAACCGCGTCCCGCAGTACTGGCACGTCGCGATTCCGAATCGGTCCACGTTCGTCGGCGGGCCGCCGCAGTTCGGGCAGCTCAGGGCGACGGGTCCTTGCTGGCCCGCCGGGACCATCGGCTGCTGGATCGGCGGCGGTGGCGGGATGCTCCGTCGTCTTTGGCCCGAAGCAATCGCGATGATGACGACCACCAGGACGAACAGGAAGGGGATGCAGAACAAGAACGGGAAGAACCCGGGGAAGAACGCTCCCGTCAGAGTCGAGAGGAAGATCGACATCACCGCGAGCGCGGCGATCACGACGAAGACGATAATCGCGAGGAGCTGCGGGGTCGTGCTCCGGCGCGGCGCGGCCGGGTACCAGCTTTGCGGCGGGGGCGGCTGGGGCGACGGGGGCGCGTCCACGGCCCGGGATTGGCGGGGGGCTTAGATGAACGCTCCGGGGGCCTTCTTCACGCCCGCAGTTCCTTGATCGTCGCGGGCAGCAACTTGAGGACGTCCGCGACGAACCCGATATGCGCGATCTCGAAAATCGGCGCGGTCGGGTCCGTGTTGATCGCGATGATGAGGCCCGCATCCTTCATGCCCGCCACGTGTTGCATCGCCCCGCTGATCCCGCACGCCACGTAGAGCTTCGGCCGGACCGTCTTGCCGCTCTGCCCGACCTGGCGGGTCTTCGGGAGCCAGTCCATGTCCGTGAGCGGTCGGGATGCGCCGACGACGCCGCCCACTGCTTTCGCGAACTCCTCGACCAGGGGGAGGTTCTCCTTCTTCTGGATCCCGCGGCCGGCAGAGACGATGATGTCCGCCGCCGAAAGGTCGATGTCCTGGACGGTCGGCCGCTCGATCCGCTCGAACCGGGTCCGGATCTTGGTCGCATCGACCGCGACCGTCGTCGGGGTGACCGTGCCGCCCGCTGCGGGACCCGCTGCCTTCACGGAGCCCGGTCGGATCGTCACGACGATTGTGCGGTCCGAGCCGATATCGACCTCCGCCTGGACCTTCTCGTTCAGGAGGCGGCGCGTGACGACCAGTCGATCGCCGTCGAGACGCAGGCCCACCGCGTTGGTCACGAGCGGAAGATCGAGGGCCCCCGCGACCGCGGGCGCGAGATCGTATCCCTGCGCCGTATGGGCTACCAGCAGGAGTCGGGGTTTCGTCGACTCGAGAAGGCCCCGCACCGCCTGCACGTATCCGTCTCCCGTGTACTCCGCGAGGGCCGGATCCTCCGCCAGGAGGACTTCCACCCCGAGCTTGGCGAGGGCGTCGGCGAGGGCGCGAACGCTTCGGCCGAAGACGGCGACCCGGGAGGCGCCGCCGGACTGCGCCGCGAGGCCCTGACCCGCGGCCACGAGTTCGAACGTCGACGGCGCGAGCCGTCCTTCGAGATGCTCGGCGACGATCAGGAGATCCCCCGACGTCGGATCACCTCCGGACGAATCCCTTGTCCCGTAGGAGCTGCGCGAGCTTCTTCGCCTGCTCTTCGATCGATCCCGTCACCATCTCCGCGTGGCCCTTCGCGACGGGCGGCGACAGGGCGCGGACCGCGAAGGTGTACGGCGGCGTGAGAGGCGCGGGCGCGATCTCCCGGATCGGCTGGCGCGCCGCCTTCATGATCGCCGGCAAGGGGGCGTAGCGCGGCGTGTTCGCGCCGAATTGGATCGTCAGGAGGGCCGGGAGGGGGACGGCGTAGACCCGCTGCAGCCCGCCTTCGAGCTCCGTCGAGACCTCGAGCCCGCCGTCCTTCGCCTCGACGCGGGTGACGACGCTCGCATGCGGCATCCCGAGGAGCCCGGCGATCAGGCCGCCCGTGGCCGAGTTCCCCTGGTCGTCCGACTGGACGCCGGTCAGCACGAGGTCGTGCGGCAACGTCCGGATCGCGGCCGCGAGGATCCGCGCGACCATCCCGACGTCGTAGCCGGTATCGTCCATCGGGACGCGGACCGCTTCGTCGGCCCCCATCGCCAGGGCTTCGCGCAACATCTGCTCGGTCCGCTTCGGGCCGGCGGTGAGGGCGACCACCCGGCCGCCTCGCTTCTCCTTGAGCCGCACCGCTTCCTCGAGGGCGTACTCGTCCGCACCGTTGATCTTGTAGTTCAGGGCGTCCCGTCGGATGTCCTCCCCGTCCGCGGCGATCTGGAATTGCAGGTCCGGATTCGGGATCTGCTTGAGGCACACGACGACGTTCAGCGGCACGGCGGACGCGAGGAGGAAACGGACGCTATTTCAAGCTTCCCCAACGGAAGGGAGAACCGCCCTTCACCGCGGCATTCAGAAACGCCTTTGCCGCACCAAGCCATGCGGTGCCGCAAGGCGGGGTGAGATCCATCGTTAATCCTCCCTGGAAGTCCGTCGGGAGCACCGGTTCGGCGCGGGAGTACCTGGTCCTCCTGTCGTACCTTCCACTGAACGGGTATCGTAAGGTGCTGACCCTCATGCGTCGGTCGAGGGCCGTCTCCCGTCAGCTCGCGGAGACGCCGGGCCTCATCGGGTTCACGTTCCGGGCGAAACTCCTCCGCCATCGATTCTGGACGCTCTCCGCGTGGGAGGACGAAGAGGCACTCACGGCGTTCGTCGGGAAGGCGCCGCACCTCGACGCGATGAAGGTGCTCGGGCCGTTCATGGGGGACGCCGCGTTCTTCCGTTGGAGCGTCAAAGGAAACGAACTCCCGTTGCGGTGGGACGACGCGCTCCGTCGGATGCCGTCCCCCCGGACCTGACCACGGGAATTCGTGGCGGGCGCCTAGGGGAAGATGCCGCGCCACTTGTACGCTTCGACGACGCGGGCGATCGCCACGATGTATGCGGCCTGGCGCATGTCGACCTTCTTCGTCTCTCGCATGTCCCAGACGCGGTTGAAGGCGCTCACCATGATGCCTTCGAGCTTCTCATCGACGTCTTTCTTCGTCCAGAAGAATTCGGACAGGTTCTGCACCCACTCGAAGTACGACACGGTCACGCCGCCGCCGTTGGCGAGGATGTCCGGGATCACGAGGATGCCGCGCTTGTGCAAGATGTCGTCCGCCTCAGGCGTCGTCGGGCCGTTCGCCCCTTCCGCGACGATCTTTCCCTTGATCCGGGGCGCGTTCTCCGACGTCAGGATGCCTTCCAGGGCGCACGGGGCGACGATGTCGACGGGGAGCTCGATGAGTTCCTCGTTCGTGATCTCCCGCGTCCCCGGGAATCCGACGACGCTCCCGGTCTTCTCCTTGAACGCGAGGACCTCCTTCGGGTCGAACCCCTTGTCGCTGTAGATGCCGCCCTTCGAATCGGAGACCGCGACGATCTTCGCGCCTTGCTCGTCGTGCATCAAGCGGGCGTAGTGGGATCCGACGTTCCCGAAGCCTTGGACCGCGACGCTCGCGCCCCGCAGGTTCAGCTTCACCTTCTTACCCGCCTCGCGAGTAGCGTACATCATGCCTCGCGACGTCGCTTCGTCGCGGCCGAGGGAGCCGCCGATCACGAGCGGTTTGCCTGTGACGACCCCGGGCATCGCGAAGCCCTTGTTCATCGAGATCGTGTCCATGATCCACGCCATCGTCTGGCTGTCCGTGTACACGTCGGGCGCGGGGATGTCCTTCTCCGG
>DASPXQ010000115.1:0-10687 GCA_035637195.1 Thermoplasmata archaeon
GATGCAAATCGCGATGTGGGATCGCGCGGAGAAGATGATCCGGCAGAACACCTTCACGATCACCTCGCTCAACGAGGCGAAGGACGGCTTCAACCGGATGGGCTGGTGCGGCAGCGAGGCGTGCGGCAAGACAATCGCCGACCAGACGGGAATGAGCGTCCTAGGAACGCCCTTTTACCCCGAAGAATTCAAGGGCGTGTGCATCGTCTGCTGCAAGCCGACGAAACAGGTCGTGTACGTGGCGAAGGCGTACTAGCCCGCCCACCGACGCTTTTTCGGATGTCAATTTCCGGAATCTCGGTCCGTACCGGGAGGCGGCGGGGCGGGGGTCTCGCGGTATAGGAGCATCCCGACGATCCCGAAACCCACCAGGACCACCGTGACGGCGTACGCGCCGACCCACTCAGGCCGGAGCAGATTCCACGATCCGTACGAAAGGCCCCAGATGAAATAGAAGATGATGCCGGCGAGGAACGTGAGCGCGTAGAACCAGAACGCCACGCTCCGGGGAAAGGGGACCTCGGCCACGCGACGAGCAAAGAGGGGCCGACCATAAACCTTTTCGCATCACGTCTTCGGAGGCCGCTTCCGACGGAGTGGCGCGATCGTCCGCGCGAGCCGCCCGCGGGTCCGCGCCCACCACGTCTCGATCCGGGGATACGCCCCCGGGTTCTCCTCGACCCAGAAGAGGAACGCGAGCACGAGGAAGAAAGCCGCGAGAACGATCAGCAGGTAGAACGGCCAGCGGGGAATCGGCTCCTTCACGCCGAATGCGGTATCGGGGATGATGCCGTCGATCCGGTTGACTCCGAGGAACCCCGCAAGCATCGTCAGGTTGACGTGACCTCGACAGTCCGGAAGATTGCAAGGATCCAAGGGGGGCACCCCTGCGGCGTCCCACTGCGCCGGCGTGAAGAACCCGAAGGACACCATGCGGAACCGGGTCACGGTTGCGCCCACAGTCCCGTTGAACTCGAGCCAGAACCGCACGAAATAACTCGACTGGGAAAAGATCGAGCCGTGGGGCATGTCGTCCGAGCTGGCCGCGGTGAGGATCGTGAAGTTCAGAGAATCCGATTCGCCGGCGGCGACGGTCGGGGCGGTCCAGACCCATTCCCGTCGGTCGAGCGACGGGCTCCCCGCGATCTGCGGGTATGCGTACGGCCAGCGGCCGTCGACGGCGACGCTCTCGTCGATCGTCGCGTAGCGGTAGATGCTCGCGTTCAACCTCACATCACGGATCGGATCCGTGTACGTCGAGTTGAAGTAGAAATCGAGCCGCCCGCTGTCTCCGGGGGCGAGTTCCGGGCTGTCCTGGATCCGGACGAGTTTGTTGACCTTGGAAACGTCGCCGAAATCCTCGGCCGATGCCGACGGGACGAGGAGCGAGGCCACGATCAGGGCGGCGAGGGCCAAGGCCGGGGCCCGCATGATGCGCGCCAAAGCGGGTGGCTCCTATTATAGATATCGCGGATTGTATCGCGGAGAAAAGCGAACCGGGAGATGGACGACCGTGGACGGGACGGACGCGGTTGAGGTCCCGAAGGCGAACGCGGCCGCGGTGCTGCGCGAGCTTTCGTCGAGCGACCTCGTCGATCCGGGGCGACGGATTTCGAAGAGCGGCCGCTCGGTGTTCATTCCGATCCGCGCAGAACCGGAGGTCGATCTCTCGCGGTACGGTGCCCGAATCGTCCAGGACGGCCGTCTGGCTCCGCGGGTCCGTCCGCGCGACCCGAGAACGCGGCTGCTCACGGAATTGGCAGCTCTGGGGATCCCGTCCGGGATTGCGCCGACGAAATGGGAGCGGATCGGGGATATCGTCGTCATTCGGGTGCCCCCCGCGGGGCAAGCCCACGCCGCGACGATCGGGCAGGCGTACGGACGCGCCCTGCGCGTACGAACGGTCGTCCAGGACCAATCGGGCATCCACGGGCCGCTGAGGACGCCGGACATGCGCGTGCTATGGGGAAACGGCACGGAGACCGTCCACACGGAGGCGGGCGTGAAGTACCGCCTCGATGTCGCGCACGTGATGTTTTCCTCCGGGAACATCCGGGAGCGCACAGGAATCTCCGCGCGGGTCAAACCGGGCGAGGCCGTCGTCGATCTATTCGCGGGGATCGGTTACTTCACCCTCCCGATCGCCCTCCGATCGAGGCCGTCAGCCATCTACGCCTGCGAGCGGAGCCCCCTGAGCTTCCGATATCTTGTCGAGAACGTTCGGCTCAACCGCGCGGACTGTGTGATTCCTCTCCTGGGCGATTGCCGCAAGACGGCTCCACGTGGCGTCGCCGACTGGGTGCTCATGGGCCACTTCGACGCGCGCGAGTACCTCGATGTCGCGTTCCGCGCGCTCCGGGGTCGCGGCAAAATCGTATACCATGAACTCTGCCCGAAGGAACAGTATCCCGATGCGTTGACGCGCCGACTCGCGGCCGCGGCCCGTGCCAGCTGGATGGACGTGAGGTCGATCCGAACGCGAATCGTGAAGTCGTACGCCCCGGGAATCGTGCACTCCGCCGCAGAACTGGAGGTTAGACGCCAAACTCGTGGGAGTGCGACCGAAATACAGATGAAGGATGACTCGCTAGAGCCGCCGGGGATCGAATGAACTGCCCGAAGTGCTCCGCAGATCTGCCGGTGGGAGCGACCTACTGCCCCTCCTGTGGCGCGCCGCGAAGCGAGATCGACCGGCTTCTGCGAGACGCCGAGAGAGCCGCCAGGAAGGCCGTCGACACGGCTGGCGCGGCGATGGATCGCGCGGCGAAGGAACTCCAACCCACGTTCGATAAGGCCGTCACCGCCGTCCGGCCCGCGGTCGAGGAAGTCGCGAGGACCTTGAAGCCGCTCGCCGAAAAGACCGCCCGGGCGACCAGGGACGTCGCGAACGCCGTCCGACCCGCGGCAGAGACAACCGCAAAGGTCGCCAAGGAAGTCGCGGACAAGACGATTGCGGCCGTCAAGCCGGCCGTCACGAAGGCGGCGGAGACGACGGAGACGGTCGCGCGCCGCGTCAAGGAGAAGGTCCAGGGCCGCTAGCTGTCTGATATCGGCCCCGACTGTGGGGAATCCATCCAAACCGTTTTCTACGCAGCAAGGCCTAGCATGGACGTGCGTCAGCGTGCGACGCCGCTGGTCGAGGCGCTCCTCCTTGCTTGCGTCTTCGCGCTCCTCTTGTCCCCAACCCCGGCGTCCGCCGCACCGCCCCGGGTGGTCGCCGCGGCCGCGAGCGCGATCGTCGTGAACTTCAACGTTCCGGTGGACGCGGGCTCCGCGGACTACGTACAGCACGCCGCGCAGCTGGCGATCGATGACCGCGCGGATCTGATCCTCGTCATGAATACGCCGGGCGGTCTCCTCGCGAACATGGTCCAGATCGTCGAATCGATTCAGACGGTGCAGGACGCGGGCCTGGCCGTCTACACCTATGTGCCGCCCGTCGCGTTCGCCGCCTCCGCCGGGAGCTACATCGCCCTCGCGACGAACGCGACCTACATGGGGAGCGGTTCGATCATCGGGCCCTCGACGCCGTACATCGTCGGCGGAGATCCGAGCGAAGTGCAGCACGTGCAGAACGCCATGATCGCGTACATCAGTTCCCTCGCACAGAAGAACGGATACAACGTGACGGCGGCGGCCAACATGGCGCAGAACAACGTGGCATACCCTGCGTCCGAAGCCGCCGCGATCGGCCTCGTCAGCGGGATGGCGGAGACATTCGAATCATTTCTCGCTCAAGTCGGCCTGACCGGGGTCCCACTGACGACCTTCAACGAACCGTTGTACGACCAGTTCCTCAGCTTCCTCAGCGACCCAACCGTCGACGGGCTCTTCATCCTCGTCGGGATCATCGCCCTCGTCCTCGACCTCTTCCACCGGACGCTGTTCCTGAGCGTCGTCGCGGTCATCTTCATCGCGCTCGGCTTCTTGGGGGCGCAGGTCATCGGTGCATCGATCGTCGGAATTCTGATGTTGATCATCGCGGCAGCCCTTGTGATCCTCGAGGTGAAGGCAGGCCATGGCCTCTTCGCCGTCACGGGCGTCGGCCTCGGAGTCGCCGGCACGTACCTGCTCGCGTACAACGTCCGGTACTCCCCCTCTCCGTACGGCGTGGAGCAGTACGTGATCCTGGGCGGCACCGGGGCGGCCCTCGTGGTCGCGTTCCTCTACCTCACGCGGATCCGACGCGCCCTCATGGCCCAGCCCAAGCTCATCGATCCCGGTCGCATCGTCAATATGACGGGCCGAGCGACGACGGACCTCGTGCCGGGCAAGGACGGCGTGGCGAACGTCGGAGCCGAGGACTGGACCGCGCAGTCGGACCGATTCATCCCGAAAGGCTCCCTCATCCGCGTCACGGGCTACGCAGACGGCAAGGTCCAGGTCACGGTCGATTCGCCGGGAGAGCCGGGACCGCCGAAATCGAACGAGCCCTCCGCCACCCCGCCTTCGTCGCGCTAAGGCGATTCGTTCAGGTCTGGTGCCTCCGGACCCTCAGGGTGACGTTGTCCGGATCGACCGCCGTCACGATGACGGATTCCCCCCGGGCGATGTCGTCCTCCGCCACCGCACTCCACGATTCGTGCTCGACGTGCACGACGCCCTTGCCGGTGGCCTTCATCGGGACGAGGGCACGCCCCGTCTTGCCGATCAGCGTCTCGCCGGAGAAGTAGCGTTGCGTGATGACCTTCGTCGTCGTCTGCTGAAACGCGAAGGCCAATCCGACGCCGATCAGCACGATCAGGATGCCCGAAGCGACATAATCGAACCGGCTCACGAGCCATCCGTGGACGATGAGGAAGATGCCGAACGCGACGACCGCCAGCACGACGAGGACGGATCGGACCCCGTAGAGGAAGAGCCGGTCGAGGAGACTCGATATCGGCACATCCGGGCTCTTACTTGTCATCCCCTCTCGCGGCTCCCTCGGCCGAGGCGAGGACGCCCCGGAACGGCCGGATGAGCTCCGTGAACTCGAGGGGCAGGATAAACTTCGTGGCCGGGCTGTTCCCGAGCGCCTTGAGAGCGTCTAGGTACTGGAGCATCAGGGTCTTCTCGTCGACGCCCTTCGCGGCCCCGAAAATCGTCGAGAGGGCTTGCGCGTAGCCTTCGGCGTTCAAGATCGCGGCTTGTCGTGCGCCTTCCGCGCGGAGGACCGCGGACTGCTTGTCCCCTTCCGCGATGGTGACCGTGGCGGTCTTCCTCCCGTCGGCTTCGATGACGACGGCCCGCCGGCTCCGCTCGGCGGACATCTGGAGGATCATTGCGTCCGTAACGTTCTTCGGCGGCAGGATCTCTCGGATCTCGACGTTCGTGACCTTGACGCCCCAGCGTGTGGTGACCTCGTCGAGCTTCGTCCGCAGGATCGCGTTGATTTCCTCCCGCTTCGACAGCACCTCGTCGAGGATGATGTCGCCGACGACCGCGCGGAGCGTCGTCGTCGCGATTCCCATCGCGGCTCCCTCGAAGTTGTTCACGCGGATCACGGAGTCCGCGGCGCTCGCGACCTTGAAATAGACGATGAAGTCGACGTCGACCGGGGCGTTGTCTTTCGTGATACACGTCTGGTGCGGAATCGTCAGGAATCGTTCCCGCAAGTCCACGCGGACCGGCTTGTCAATCCCTGGAATCACGACGACGATCCCGGGCCCTTTCTCCGCCTGGGCTTTCCCAAGTCGGAAGTTCACGATCCGTTCGTATTCCTTGACGACCTTGAGGCTGGCGAAAAGAAGGATGAGGACGATGATGACGAAGACGAACGCGCCGACCGCGGCGCCCACCAAGTCCGCACCTTGAAAGGCGGTCGTCGAACCGAGGTCGAGCAGGCCCAGGAACCCCCCCATGCCATTTCCCCGGGCCGGGGATGCCGGCTCTCAGACTTAAGGCCAGCGTCGGATTGCCGCGGGCTTCCGCTCCCAGGATTGAAACCTTTATCCCGCGAGGGCAGGTTCGGTGGCTCCGTGTCCCTGGAGGACAGACTCCAGACCGTCCTGCGCGGCTCCGAGGAAGTCGTCACCCGCGAGGAGCTGCGGACGCTCCTCGCTCGGACCGGCACCCCTCGGGCCTATGTGGGCCTCGAGCCGTCCGGGTTGATGCACATCGGGACCGCGTTCGTCATCGGCTCGAAGATCGGCGACCTGATCCGGGCCGGCTTTCATACGACCATCTTCCTGGCGGACTGGCACGCGTACATCAACGACAAGCTCGGCGGGAACCTCGACAACCTGCGCGCCTGCGCCGAATACTTCAAAGACGGCTTCCGAGCGGTGGGCGTCCCCGACTCCGTCGAGTATCGGTACGCCAACGAGTTCGTGCGTCATCCGGAGTACTGGCAGACCGTCATCCGGGCCTCGAAGGCGTCGACCGTCGCGCGAATCCGGCGCGCGCTCACGATCATGGGCCGAACGGAGGAGGAGGCGGACCGCGACGCCTCGAAGTTGATCTACCCGGCGATGCAGGTCGCCGACATCCACTGGATGGATCTGGACCTCGCGCTGGGAGGGATGGATCAGCGGCATGCGCACATGCTCTACCGGGACCTCTCGCCGAAGCTCGGCTGGAAGCAGGTCGTCGCGTTGCACACGCCGCTCCTCCCCGGCCTCCAGGGCGGGGGCCGCATGGATCCGATCGCGGGCAAGATGTCGAAATCGAACCCGGACGCGAGCCTCCTCCTCAATGATGCGCCCGAGGAGATCGAGCGCAAGATCGGGAAGGCGTTCTGCCCGGCGAAGGAGGCGATCGGCAACCCGGTCCTCGAAGCCGCTCGGCTGGTCCTGTTCCCGCGCCGCGGCCGCCTGAACATCCCGCGTGACGCGAAGTTCGGCGGCGACGTCGTGTACGAATCGTTTGGCGACCTGACGAGGGCCTACGGAAGTGGCGAACTGCATCCGAAGGACCTGAAGGCGGGCGTCGCGGCCGGAGTGAACGAGGAGCTCGCGCCGGTTCGCAAGTACTTCGACACGCATCCCGAAAATCTCGACGCGGTCGTACGCATTCTCCAGTAGCTGGGATCCTTTGCGCCGTAACGACGAGGCCGCCCTCCTGGCCGTCGTCAGCGCCGGGTTCCTCCTCCTGACCGGATATTCCGGCGCGAGGTCCGTCCACAACTTCTTCGAGCTCCTCGTCGACGTCTTCGGCAATCGAGCGTTCCTGATCGTACTCGCCTATGCCTTCGTGGCGATTGCGTCCCTCGGAGGGTTCGCGGTCTTGGGCGGCGCCTACCTGATTTGGAAAGACCGCGTTCGGACCGGGCGGCTCCTGATTCTCGTCGGCTCCGGCGCCGGCCTCTTCACGCTCCTCCTCTTTCTCGTCGTCCAGATCCGGCGGGGAAATGTGGACCTCCTCCTGAGCGTGCTCCCGGCCATCCTCGGAGTCGCTCTCGGGATCGTCGCCCGGCTCCGCGCGAAGGCGACGCCGATCCTCTGAGCGGCTCAGAGTGGAGGGACGGACGGGACGCCCTTCCGGGCGTTGGAAACGCGGGAGCGGCCCAGGAAGAGGCCGATGAACCCGGCGAGCCCGAGCACGCCCGCGACCACGAACGGGATCGAGGCCTGGACGGACGGAGTGGACCCGAACCGGTCCGCGAGGACGCCCGCGAGGAACAAACCCGCCGCGCCGCCGAGCAGCTGGAAGGCGAAGATGAGCCCGAAGGCCGCGCCCTGAAGACGGCGGTGGCTCGATTCCGACACGAACGCGAAGATCCCCGGGTAGGTGAGGAACAACGCGGATCCGAGCGTCCAGAGGACCGCAATGACGAGGATCAGATTGTCCAGCAGGCCGCCAACCAGGCCGGCCAGTCCGACTCCTGCGTACGAGGCCAGGAGAGTCCGATACCGTCCGAAGCGGCGGCTCACGCGACCGAAGAAGAAGGCCGCGATGGCGCCCGCGAGGATCCAGAGGGCCACGGCCACGCCCGCCGCATCCTTCGCCAGGGAGAACTTCGTGACGAGCAGCAGCGGCCCGAAGTAGCTGAAGATGTTGTACACCGCTCCGCCGAGGGCGAGGGGCAGGAGCCACAGGCGCACGTCGCGCAACACGCCGACGTAGTCCGCCACGGAGGAACGACTCGGCTCCGGCCGGTATCGCCGCCCGCGTACGAGATACAGTCCGAGGGCGACCGCTGCCAGGTTGATGCCGCCCCAGAGGAAGAACGGAGACTGCCAACCGAGTGCCACCGCGAGGACGGCTCCGCTCGCCATGCCGATGATCACACCCGTGTCGCCGAATGCGCTCTGGAATCCCATCGACCGATCGAGCCCGGGTCCCTCATACTCCCGACCGATCCACGAGATCCCGACGGGATGGTAGAAACTCGCGCCGATCCGCGAGAGGGCGACGAATGCGAGGAGCGTCCAGAACGACGACGAGAGCGTGACGAGCAACGAACCAAGGCCCAAGATCGCGATGCCGATGGGGAGGAATCGCGAAGGATCGCGTCGATCCGCCATGATCCCGAACAGGAACTGGAAGACGGCCGTAACGAGGAGCGCGGAACCTCCGAGCAGGCCGACCTCGATGGGTCCGAATCCGCCGAAGACGGCCTGGAGGACGGCGATCTGACCCGCGAGGACCGTGACCGCACCGTCGTTCGTCAGATGGTAGATCGAGTTCGCAAGGAGAACCCGGCGGTCGCCTGCCACGGACGCGGGCGATGCGCTCGCGGAATAAATGGTTAGCCCAACAGACGCGGGTTGCTCAAGCGCGGAGCTCGCCTCGCCCGACAAGGACGGGGCTAGATCGACTGATCGCGCGAATGCGAAGGAAGACCATCAGCCAGAGGGCCAGGGATACGAGACCCACGAGAAGGCCGGCAACGGACAGCGTAGCCACCGTGTCATAAAAAGGACGATTGCCCTCAAGGCCTCCGGTAGCCGGGCCCCATATCAGCAAGGCCCCACTCAAAGGACCGAAGATTCCGGCCGTGATACCCAAGCCAAGTGCGCAAAGGCCGACTCGTCGCGTCGATGGCCCACCGAGGCGGACGGCGGTCCAGAAAAAGTACAAGCCAACCGCGATGGCGACTCCGGCCTGGAGGAAGAAACGCAGAGACCAGAGCGAGGATTGACCCGACACGTACTCGGGATAGAGGAAGAGGTCAAGTCCGCCGACGGTGATGCCCGCGAAAACTGCGAAGGCCAGTGCAATTCTGGGCCGGTCCGGAGAACCCTCCGCGGGCAGCACTTCAAGCCCTCGGTCCTGTTCGACTACCAGCGCGCCTGCGAGAGCCACGACTCCGTAAAGGCCCGTGAGGACGAGTCCGAGAACGCGAGACAACGTTGGATCGGGCCAAAGGGGCGATGGGATGTTCCATATCGACCGCCAAAAGCTAGCAGCCACAAAAATCTCGATGCTTGCCCGGGCGAGGAGCGCAACGACGAGTGCCAACGCAAACAAGGAGACGCCAGTTCGTGTCCGATTTTGCATCGCGAGGTCCCTCCGCAGTCGACCGCTCGAATCCTGGAAAGACTGCCGGCGAGTTGAAGTTTACCCTTCGTTGGCCGTTGAACGCGTCGGTAGGTCCAAATAGCGGACCTCGGATGGTGTCGCCGGCCAGGAGACCGCGGACGGCCGACGGTGATCTTTCGGGATCGCTGAGGAACGTCCACCCTCCCTCGGAGTGGTGGCCCCGCGCAAGCGGGGGGCCTGAGAGGGCCGGCAAGGGCGCAGAAACGACACAGCCCGCATCGAGGATGATCCGCCCGGCGGTGACGTTGATGCGGGATCTGGTGAGACGGCGACACCCCACCGGAGCAAGTCCAAGCAGGCGCGATGCGCCAGGTAGGACGCTCAGTCCAATGCCGTCAGAACAGAAGGGGGCGTACGGCGGCCACCTGGCCCTTACGTCGCTCCCCATGGAGGAATCCGCCTCGAACCGCGTCGTACGTGACGCGGGCCGGGGTGCCCTCGAAAGAGGGCCAATCGGGTTTTCTCCATGGGGCGACGTAAGCATCGGCATACGTTTTCACCGGTATCCGGCCGGATCCTCCTCGGGTTCTCGATCGGCCGCGGGGCCCATCACGGACTCGAACTCCCGCACATGCCGGTCCCTCAGATTCTTGCGGTAGTGCTTGAGGACCGTCCGCGGGTCCGTCCATCCGCCCTGGGCCATGAGAGAGGCGAGATCCTCGCCCCACCTCGAGGCTCCCGTCCGCCGGAACGTCCGCGGAGTGATGCCCTCCGCGCCGTGTTTCCGGAGGACGGCGTTGGGCCACGTGCGGTGTCGGAAGGGCTTGCTCTCGCCGACGAACACGTAGTCCGTGATGCCGTGGCCCTCGATGTACGCGGCGAGCTCGTCGGCCGTCTCCTTCGACAGGATGGACTCGCTGATGGCGCCCGTCTTTTGCGTCCGCTTTCGGATGACGGTGATGCCTTCGGACCTGTCCAGGTCGGCGAGCCGGATCGAGACCACATCGCTCGGTCGAAGGAGGGAGTCGTGCAGGAGACGAATGGCAAGGCGTTCTTCGGAATCGGCGATCCGAGAGAGGACGGCTTTGTATTCGGCATCCGAGATTAATTTCGGGTTCGGCGCCACCTCCTTTCGCGGACGGCGCAGCTTGATATCCATGCCGCGGTACGCCAGATACAGGTTGATCGCGCTGGTGATGTTCGACGCCAAGGAGTTCGGGCCGTACCGCTCCGCGAGCCAACCTTGGTACTCTTGCACCGTCTCGAGGTCGAGTTTCCGACT
>DASPXQ010000116.1:0-8318 GCA_035637195.1 Thermoplasmata archaeon
GTCCTCCGCATGACCTTGCGGAGCCCCCATCGGCGGTACATGAGGCCCTTGTTCCGCAACTCCGTCAACGCGTCCTGCAGACCCTCGCGCGTTGTGTCGGCGAGGACGAGGTCCGCGATCGTGAACCGGGGCTGGACGACCTGCGCGATCGGCCTGGACGGCTCGTGGAGGTGCGGCTCCGCCGCCTCATGCTCGTCCTCGGCTTGATAGACCTCGACCCCGGCATCGAGGAGGCGGACGATCCGGCGCACGTCGTCGCGGGACACGTGCCGGCAGGATTCCCGGATGCGGCCGCACTTCGGGCACTTCACGATCCACTCGTCCCGGTCCTCTTTCGCCATTCGAGATCCCCTGCAAGCCGCGCGCGGCTTTGCGCGGCGCCGTCCGCCGAACACAGGCGCGCCGATATTTAAACATCGCCGGCGCGCGCGCCGGACCCCTTCCGGGCGGCGCAGAACTCGCGCGCCATCTGCACCGCGACGTCGAAGTTGTGCGTGGAGATCATCTCGACGTTCACACCAAGCGGCACCGGAGGGCGGGAAAGCGCGGCCGCCGCGCGCAGTTGGGACCACAGGGTCCGCGCCCGGTCGAACGAGGGACGCCCGGATCCCGGCTCGACCGAGGCGAGCAGGGCTTCTTCCGTCCGCGGAGTGACGGTCGCGCCGAGCCACACGAGGAACTCGATGTCCTGGTAGTCGGAGACGGGGGCGAAGCTCAAGAGGAACGTCGCCGGCTCGATGCCTTGCGCCGCGCACCGTCGGCCGTACGCCCGGAGGACGGTCGCCATCGGCTCCGCCTCGAACAACACCTGGGACGTGAAGAAGTCGCATCCGGCCTGGGTCTTCTCCATGAGCCGGTCGATCTCCGACTCGCGCTCCGGAATCGTGATGTTCCCCAGGGCGACGTCGGCCCGGCCGCGCACGGCGGCGCGCAGGACGCGATCCGCCTCGACGACGGACGGGCCGGGATAGCGGACGCGGCCGCTCGTCCCGCCGACGAGGACGAAACTGCGGACTGCGAAATCGGACGACGACTCGCCGACCCAGCGACGCAACGCCGCGGCGGATGGCAGGTGGGCCACCACCTTGTTCACGATCGGATCGACGCCAAGGTCCGCCCCGAGTCGCGTGACGAAGTCGCGCGGGTCCAGGTTGCGGTAGAAGGGCTGGCCTTCGTGGTTCTCGTCCAGGACCTCCGGCACGTTGACGGCATCGAGGTCGGGGATGGAACGCGCCGCCTCCCGCACCCGCTGCACGAACCCCGCGATCGACTTGTCGCTCGCGCGCCGGGAGGGCGGCACGACCTCGAGGACGACCGGCGAGGAGCGGAGACGGTCCCGGAACGGAGCGGGCATCGCGGTCGAAATGGCGCATTGCAGCATTTGAAACGTTCGCCCGGGCCGCCCGAGGGGGCAAGCATAATGTATTCCTCACGATTGTCGTCTCCGAGGCGAAGGGTTGGGCGAGCGGTTCCGGCGGCGGTCCCTCCCGTTCCCGCTGCAGGATATCCGCCTGAGGGACGCCTCGCCGCGGGACCTGGCCGACGTCTCCGAGCGGATGGGGCTCGCCCTGAGCGTCGACGAGATGCGCCGCATCCAGGAGTACTTCCGCGCCGCCCGCCGCGACCCGACCGATGTCGAGTTGCAGAGCCTCGGACAGGCGTGGTCGGAGCACTCCTGTTACAAGTCGTCGAAGGCGATCCTGAGGGAGTTCGTCTTCCCCGTCCAGGCGCCGTGGGTGTTAGACCGCGGCGACGCAGGCGTCGTGGAGTTCGACGCGGACCATGCGTATGCGCTGCGGATCGAGAGCCACAACCATCCGTCCGCCGTCGAGCCGTACGGCGGCGCGAACACGGGGATCGGTGGGATCCTGCGGGATGTGCTCGCCATGGGCGCGCAGCCGATCGCCCTCGCGGACCCGCTCCACTTCGGACCGCTCGACACCCCGATGGACGCGCTGCCGCGGGGGGCGAAGCATCCCAAGTACCTCTTCGGCGGCGTCGTCGCGGGCATCCGGGACTACGGGAATCGCGTCGGCATCCCGACGGTCGCGGGGTGCATCGTCTTCGACGAGGGATACCTCGGGAACATCGTGGTCAACGTAGCGTGCGTCGGCTTCGCGAAGAAATCGCAGCTCGTCCGCAATCGAGTGGCGTCCCCGCGCGATGTCTTCATCCTGGCCGGCGGCCGGACGGGCCGTGACGGGATTCACGGGGTGACGTACGCGAGCCTCGAGCTGACGGAGAAGTCGGTGAGGGGATGGCAGGCCGGCGCCGTCCAGCTCGGCGACCCGATCCTGAAGGAACCGCTGATCCACGCGTGCATCGAGTGCGCGCGGGCCGGATCCCTCGATGGCCTGAAGGATCTCGGCGGCGGCGGGCTTTCGTGCGTCGTGGGCGAGATGGCCCTCGCCGGCAGCTGCGGGGCGGAGGTCGACCTCGAGAAAGTCCCGCTGAAGGAGGAAGGCCTCGCGCCCTGGGAGATCTGGGTGTCCGAGAGCCAGGAGCGGATGATGCTCGCGGTGCTCCCGGAGCACGTGGACGAGGTGATGCGGATCTTCGATCTGTACGATGTGCCCGCGACAGTCATCGGCCATGCAATACCGCAGAAGATCGGTCGCGTGTCGTACGCCGGCACGGTGGTGCTCGAGATGGATCTCAAGTTCTACACGGGCGGACCCGAGTACATCCGCGAATACCGACCCGCCCGTCCGCCCCCCGGCAACGCAGTCCGGCTCCCGTCGGAGCCACGGGACTATCGCTCGACGATCCTGAAGCTCCTCACGGCCCCGAACATCGCGTCGAAGGAGTACGTGATCCGGCAGTACGACCACGAGGTCCGTGCGTCGACCGTCCTGAAACCGATGCAGGGAGTGATCGGGAAGGCGGCCCACGGGGACGCGTCCGTGATCCGACCTCTCGTCGACTCGTGGCGCGCCCTCGCAATCGCGGTCGCGTCGACCCCGCACATCACCTCCATCGATCCGTTCGTCGGCGGCGCGTCTGCGGTGGATGAGATGTGCCGCAATCTCGTGGCCGTCGGCGCGAGGCCGCACTCCCTGACGAACTGCCTGAACTTCGGGAACCCGGAGAAACCGGATCGGCTGTGGTCCTTCCGCGAGGCGGTCCGCGGGATCGGGACGACGGCGAAGGCCCTGGGCATCCCAATCCCCTCGGGGAACGTGTCGTTCTACAACGAGTCCCCCCGCGGACCCTGTCCGCCCACTCCGGTCGTCCTCGGCGTCGGGATCGTGGACGATCTGCGGCGGTGCGTGACGTCGGACTTCAAAGAGCCGGGCGATCCGATCGTGCTCGTCGGGACCACGGGGCCGGAACTCGGAGGGTCCGAATACCTTCGGCTGCGGCGCAAAGAGGTCGCGCCTGTCCCGGACGTCGACGCGCTTGGCCTGCGGGCATCGATGGACCATCTCCTCCAAGCGATCCGCGCGGGGACGGTCCGCGCGTGCCACGACCTAAGCCACGGCGGTCTCGCAATCGCCGCCGCGGAGATGTGCCTGGGAGGCGACATCGGGGCCGACATCAAGACCTCCGCGATGGAGCCGTTCCGCTGGGACATCCAGCTGTTCTCCGAGTCGAACGGACGGTGGCTCGTCGAGGTCGCGAAGGATCGATACGAGGAGTTCATGCACCTCCTCGAGGGCGTCCCGACCACGTACCTGGGGACGACCGGCGGCCGCTCCTTGCACCTTGGGCGGGGCCGGCAATGGACGTCCCTCGCCCTCCCGGTGATCCGAAAGGCGTGGAGCGAGGCAATCCCGAGGCAGGTGGTCGTCGCATGAAGCGATCGGCGATCCGCGTGGGCGTCGTCTACATCGAAGGGACGAACTGCGAGGACGAGTCGGTCGCATACTTCCGGCTGCTGGGAGCCCACGCCGAGAAAGTCCATCTGAAGCAGTTGACCGGCGACGTCGTGGCCGAACTCCGAAGGGACCTCGACGACTATGACATCCTGATGATTCCGGGCGGGTTCGCCGCGGGCGACTACGTCCGCGCGGGCACGATCTTCGCGGCCCGACTTCGATCGAGGCTCTCGAAAGACCTCGTCGCCTTCGTGAAGGCGGGCAAGCCGATCTTCGGCGTGTGCAACGGGTTCCAGGTCCTCGTCGAGGCCGGCTTCCTCCCCGCCCTCGGCAGCGTGATGACGGACGAGCCGGAGGCGGTCCTCGCGACGAACGACTCGAGCCACTACGAATGCCGGCCGAGCTTCCTGCGCCTCGAGAACGGCGGGTCATGCGCCTTCACGCGCGGCATGAAACGGGGCCGTGTCGTTACGTTCATCTCCGCGCACGCGGAGGGAAAATTCCTGTTGCCGAAAGGCCGCGAGAAGGCGATGCTGCGGGAGCTCGTTGACAACGACCAGGTCGTCTTCCGGTTCGTCGACGACCGCGGGAAGTACGCCGGCTACCCGTGGAACCCGAGCGGGACGACCTTCAACATCGCCGCACTGTGCAACCGCGACGGGAACGTTTTCGGAGTCCAGCCGCATCCGGAGCGATGCTTCTTCCGCCACCTCCATCCCGACTGGACGCGCCGGGACGATGGCGATCCGGTTTACGGCGACGGGAAAGAGATCTTCGACGGCGTCCTACGATACGTGGAGAAGCGGTTCTAGCCGTGCCGCCGATCCGACGGGCCGCAGGCGTTGTCCCGTTCGGTCTTCGCGGAGCGCGTGCGCCTTGACATAGTTATATGCTCCCGGGATTGGCATGCGGGCCGCATGGAGGGACGCCCCTATCGGTCGGGGCTCGACCGCATCTACCTTGTCGGCTTCGCGGCGGTCGTCGTCTTCCAGCTGTCAGCGGGAGTGGCCCAACTCGTCACGGGCATCCCGGTCCCCGCGGCGACGGTCGTCGCGACGGCGTTCGTCATCGCGTGCATGCTGCGTGTGCACGGCCTCTGGGGCACGATGGCGTTCCTCGGCCTGGTGGTCGCGATCCCGTTCGCGTCCGAGTTCCTTGGAGTCTTCACGGGCGTGCCGTACGGCGCGTACGCCTACGTAGATGTCCCCGGGCCGTACGTGCTCGGACTCGTGCCGATCTTCATCTTCGTCGCCTGGGTCCATGTCGGCTACCTCGCGATCGCCTCGACGACGGCGGCCCTCGGTCGCTCGTCGCTCTGGCTCGCGCCGATCGACGGGCTCGTGGCCACCGCGTGGGACTTGCTCGTGGATCCGGTGGCGGTCCGGTCTCGATTCTGGACGTGGCTCTCGCCTGCGACCATCTACGGGGTCCCGGTCTCGAACTTCCTCGGCTGGTTCCTCGTCGTCACGGCACTCTCCCTCGCCGCACGGTGGACGTGGGCGAGGGATGCCCGAGCTCCGGCCGCTGCGCCTCGGGTGGTCCTGTCAATCCTCCCGGGCGTCCTTCTCGCCTCCGGCCTCCAGTTCGGGATCCTCGCCGCGGCCTACGGATTCATCGGGAGCGCTGTCATCGGCCTCGGCGTCCTCGTAACGACGATCGCGGTCGGATGGCGCCGCATCGGGACGAAGCCTCGCGAGGGTCTGTCGCCGAGCCCATGGATCCCACACGAGGTCGCGCGGCCCGCGCGAGGATCGACGCGGGGCGATGGAAGGGCCTGAGACGCGGGCCAAGTGAGCAGCACCCGAAATAAGCCCGAATCCGGACTCCGGATGTCATTCGGATCGGCCGATGGTGGTTTCGCACCTAGAGCGTCACGGTCAACTCGGCGATGTCCCCATCCTTCAACCCGACGGCGCTCCGCAGATAGTGCTTCGAGATCACCTCGAGGACGTCCGTGTGGTGCGTCCGGATCGGCATGATGACGGCGCAGTCGACGTGGCCCATCGAGGCGAGGAAACATTTCGCGCCTCCGAACGTCCGGCCGGCGGCTTCGAATCCCGAGATCTCGATCCCCGGATTCTCCTCGAGGATCCGCAGCTTCGCGAGGTCCGGGCCCCCGAGCTTGAGGTTCAGCGTGCCCTCGTACGGCTCGAACCAGAGCTTCTTGCGGAACTGGTCTTTGTAGCCCTTTTGCCGCATGTAGAACGCGCCTTCCCCAAGGCCGCTCGCGACACTGCCGGCGATCGTCAACGTCTCTTTGACCTCGAACACGCGTTGGTAGTCCGCGTACTCCTTCCGGAGGACGTCCGCGCCTTTCGGCGTCAAGCGGATTCGCTGCCTACGTGTCGCCAGGTCGCGTGCCACGAGGCCTTCGCGGATTAACTCGAGGATCCGCTGGGACGCGCTCTGCTGGCTCACGCCGACGAGCTTGCCTAGGTCGCGCGACGACAAGTTGATGTAGTCCTTGAGCCCGCCCGTGAGGGCGATCGCCTTGAGCGTCTCGACGTGGTACGGCTTCAGCGGCGCGGGACAGGCCGTCCCGGGCTTATGCCTTTCTCAGGGTCACAGGCCTTCCGCGACGAGGTGGTTGCGGGATCGCAAGAAGACGCGCGGGACGCCCGCCGCCCGGAGTCGTTCGAGGAGCGGTTGATCGTTCGTCACGACGACCGCGCGGTGCGTCGTCGCGAGGTCGAGGAGCGCGTCGTCCGCGGACCCGTGGCCCTCCATCCGGCGGTACTTCCGGGCCAGCCTGAGCGCGGACCGGGCGTCGCGTGCGGAGTCCGCGAGGACGGACAGTTCCGTCAGCACGGGAGTCGGGACCGCCACGTCGACGTCCCCCAGGACGCGGCGCAGCTCCGCATCCAGGTGGACCTGGAACTGGAAGGGCATCAGGAGGGCGTTCGCATCGAGGAGGACGAGTTGGGGCACCGTTTTCGTGCATCGATGCCGAAGTATATGGGCTTGCGGTGAGAATCGAAGGGTCGTCTTCAAATACGCATACAGACATAGTGACGCTATGTACATAGTGAGGCGATAGTGCCTCACGGACGGTGAAGGAAATGCGGATGATGATGGCGGCGTTGGTCGTGGCCGCGCTGCTCGCGATCCCCCTCGGTTTGGTCGGGTCGGCGGGCGCGGACACGAGGCGCGACCTCACCCCGGTCGTGATCGGGCCCGTGACCACGGACCGATTCGGCGGGGGCGACCTGGTCGCGGTGAAGGCAGGCGATGCGGTGTTCGGCGTCCGCTACGGGACGATCGACCACCCGAACAACGTGGTGATCTTCGCGGAATACAAGCGGTTCCTCGGCGGCGCTGAGATCGTCGACGAGCAGGGGAACTACCTCGCGACCCGCGGAATCCCGGTGTACACGGTCCTCGCGCAGAGCCTGGACCGGTTCATCGAGTTCCGGACCGTCAACGCGACGGACGGGTACGACCTGACGAGCGTCGATCCGTTCCACGTCCCGCTCACGGAGAACGTGCCCGTGAAGGCGCGCACCCTGACCGCGGCGTGGCAACTCAGCGCGCTCACGAACGAGACTCTTGACGGCGTAACGTACGTGAACTTCACCGTCGGCGCGCCCGACCTGCCGTACACCCGGGTCCTGGATCCCACGAACCTCGGCGACGGCAAGCTGAACCAGGTCGCGTTCACGTTCCATTTGACCGTCCGCACGCGCGACACGACCGCGGAAGTACCCTGGTATCGTGTGACGGTCGACGACGGCAACCGCTATGACATCACCGACGTTGACTTCCTCGGATACAAGAACGTCACGGGCCCCGCGATCGGCATGGGTGCGAAGTACGACCACCTGATCGAGGGCTGGGACTTCGCGTACCCGGACAGCCAGCTCGCGCTCGAGACCCACCTCCTCTTCGGGAACTACATCCCCGAGCGAACGGCGCAGTTCATCCACGAGGCGTTCCTGCGGGACCACGCGGACGACGGCAACCGCACGCTCGGCGATGCGACGACCCTGAACGAGACCGCGCCGACGCGCCCACATCTCTACACTCGGGACCGGGTGTACTTCGACGACGACTACACGCGGATCGGTCGGTTCGAGTGGGCGACGAACGTGACCGTGGACGGACAACCCTCCACGATGACGTTCAACGTGCAAGGTGGCGGGGGTCTCCAGCTCGGGCACGGCGGGGCGTACTTCCTGGGCTTCTGGCTCCGGGCCGCGTTCGTGTACCCGCAGGGCCGGGTGATCGAGCACGATCCGGTCCTCGCGACGGAGGCGATCCTCGACCTGCCGGTCGGCGTGAACCTCACTCCTCTGACGATCCTCGCGGCGCAGACGGCGGTTGTCGCCCTCGCCATGGGTCCTGCCCTGTACCTGCGAGCGAAGGCGAGGCGCGGAACGTAGCGCCTCCCTCCCTTTTTCTTCGCTCCGCGTCGAGTGATGATCGCGTTGCCGGAACCGAGGCGCCTCCATGACGGTCCCCCCGACGACGTCCCTCGAGCCCTCCGAAAGCCGAAATAGCGAG
>DASPXQ010000117.1:0-5426 GCA_035637195.1 Thermoplasmata archaeon
ATTATCTATCCCGATACGCACCTGTTCTCACACGGGAGAACAATCCAATTCTATGGAGAGATTATTATTATCCATTCATGATTATGGAAATAGTCGAAAACGAGCGAATCGGTCGAAAATCGCCGCGGAAGAGGGGAGTTCGCCGACCGCGAAGGGGCTCCGCGATCCGCGTGGGGCCAGGTCAGATGACCTTCTTCTTGAGGACCTTCTTCACGCTCACGGCTGTCTTCTTCGCGCCCCGCTCATCCTCGGGTCCGATCCGGTGGCCGCACGCGTAACACATGATCGCATCGGATGAAATCATCGTGCCGCAGGCGGGACAGGGGATCTCCGATTCGCCCTCGGCCTCCGTCGTCTCTTCCACGGCGGATTCCTCCTGGAGACGGTGGCCGCACGCGTAACACATAATCGCGTCGGATGAGATCATCGTGCCGCAAGCGGGACAGGGGATCTCCGATTCGCCCTCGGCTTCGGCGGCGACTGCGGGCTTCGGGACCGGCCTCGCCGCAGGCGCAGCAGCCGCAACTTGCGTCGCGGGCTTCGCCACAGGTGCCGGTGCGGGCGTGGGGGCTACGGGCTGGGGCCGCATTCCCGCCGCGGGGGCGGGCTGCGTGGCCACGGGCTTGGGAGCGATGGAGGGGCCGGTGGCCGCGGGCGCCGCGGCGACCCGGGAAGCCGATTGTTCCTGGGCGAGCAGCTGCTTCTCTCGCTCGATGAGCCGCTTCGCTTCCTCTGCGACCTTCCCTCGGGCGGATGCGATGTTGTCCTCTTCCGCCGCGAGTCGCTTCTCGCGGTCCATGAGTTCGCGGTTCCGAGCGATTTGCGCCTCGAGGGTCGCCTTCTGCTCTTCAAGGAGCTTCACGATCTGCTCCTGCCTCGACGCGATCTCGGTCTTCCGAGTCGCTATATCCCTCGCGTGAACGTTCGTGTCCGAGTCGCGACGGGCGGTGTCCTCCTCGCGCTTCACGAGCGACTCGAGGCGTTTCGCGAGTTCTTGCTCGCGCGAGACGAGTTGGTTCTCCTTCGCGAGGACGCTCTGCCGCGCCGCCTCGAACTCCTGTTCGCGCTGATCAATCGCCCGTTCCTTCTGCTCGAGCTCCTTCTCTCGTGCGCGCAGGCCTTTCTCGCGTCCGACGATCGAGTCCCGCTCCTCCGCGATGGCGGAGCGCTCCTGTTCGAGGGAGCGACGGTCCCCCTCGATCTTGGACGATTGCTCCTGGAGCGAGGCGTCCCGCTCTCGGAACTCCTGGTCCTGGGACTTCAGGCTTTCTGCGAGTTTCTTCAGTGCGTCCAGCGCGTCTGGGATCGATGCTTCGGTCATCTAAGGTGCCTCCGGAGGTTGGTTCGTCGCGCCGAGCCTCCCAGGCGTCGGCGGGTGAATGGGAGTCATCAGGACCCTCCCGTCTCGAAGATCGGTCCTAGGACGGTGAGGCCGCCCTTGCGGACTTCGATCGCGTGCTTTTCCATCGAGTGATCCGCGGACCGCATTTTCTCGACCTGCAGGTACCGCACGAGCTTTCCGCGCGAGCGGTCGAGCCCGAGCAACACGATGCCATCGACGAGGAACCCCTCGTTCCCTAGCAGCTGGCTATCCCCGTCCGCGTTGCGCTCCATGACCACGAGCGAGGTGAGATCCGCGTCGCGGAGCATCTTGAAGAAGTAGAACATCCGCTTCCGCATGTTCGTCGTGTTCTCCATGAGAGAGTACAACGCCCCGAGAGAATCGAGCGCGAAGAGCTTGAACTTGTGACCGTGGACCTTGCGGTAGTGTCCGATCATCCGCTCGATGAACGCGAGGTAGTCCGTCTGGTCTTCCGGCCCGACGACCGCGTCGATCTCCCGAAGGTCCGTGAAGTCGCTGATCTGCATGTTCATCGACAGCTCGACGCCCAACGACTCCATGTTGCGGAGATGCGACTGGACGGTCTCCTCGAGCGTCGTGTACAGACCGAATTCGCCGGTGTCTTTGAGGTACCGCGACATGAGGGTGTAACAGAACGAAGTCTTCATCGACCCGGGCGGTCCCGTCACGAGGATGACCTTCGGAGGAGTAATCTCGGACCGGAGTACCTTGTCCAGACCGTCGATTGATGTGCGAAAGCCCATGACCCCGCCGTCGATATTCCATCGCACGGGGAGAGGGCTCACTTAATCGTTTTGCGCTGATTATCCACCTTGAGCACTTATCATTCTCTAAACTGAGTCCGGAAAGTCTTAGTACGACGCTCAGGGATGGAAAACGCGTCGACGATTTCGAGGTGTCGGCTTACGCCACCGAAGGAAACGAAAGTCTGTCCCGTCTGTGATTCCTCGATCGCCGCGGACGCGCGCGTATGTCCTTCGTGCCAGACCGACCTCACGCTCTTCGACCTCGGCGGCGAGTCAACTCACGAGACCGTCAACGTGGCGGAAAAGGACGGCCGGAGCATCGACGAAATCCTCGCCTCCATCATGGAAGGCAAGGAGGATCACCGGGAGATCTTCGAGACGCTGAAGAACGTCGCCCGGGATAGCCCCGAGTCGGACGAGGTCGTCGCGGAGACGAAGGCTCACCCGGCCGTGGAGACGGCGAAGGATCTCGGCGAGCAATTCTTGTGCCCCGTGTGCGAGACGCTCGTCGCCGCGGATGCGACCGTGTGCCCGGGCTGCGGCGCGGAATTCACGGAGGGCGAGGCGACCGAGTACGAGTGCCCCGTGTGCAAGGCGAGCGTCCCCTCCGACGCGGACCACTGCCCGAACTGCGGGGTGCGTTTCGAAGAATCCGCGGCGACGGCGGAGAGGCCCCGGCCCGAAGCGGAAATCGCCCGAGCTCCGCGGATGCCCGCACAGCCCGTTCGGCCTTCCGCCGCGGCGCCGGCGGCGGCAGCGGGTCGGCCTGCAGGCCGCACGACGCGCATCCCCCTGCAGAATCGAATCGACAAACTGCGGAGGGCGCAGCAGGAAGCCGATCGAAGGGTCCCCTCCGGCGATCGCAAACTCCTGTACCGAGAACTGCCGAAGCTCGTGAACGAGGTAAAGCCCCTGCTCGTCTCCGCCAAGCGGATCGGGCTCGAGATCGAGGATGGAAAACGGATCATCAACGAGGCGATCCAGGCCGGGAAAGCGCGGGACATCGAGCGGGCCGTCGGTTTGATATCGGAGGCTCGAAGGGCGCTCGATATCGCCTTCGTCGAGTTCATCGGCGCCCGAATCGACTCGTTCGTCCAGGAAATCCAGGCGGCGAAGGGAGATGCCGGGATGCAGCTTGCGATGCCAAAGCTCCAAGCGGCCGTCGGACGCCTCGAAGCGGGCGATTACGACGGCGCGTGGGACGAATGCGAGGCGTCGCTCGGGACCTTCCAGACCGACGCGAAGGACTATCACCAGGCGCGCACCTTCATCGAGGATGGCGACCGGCTCGCGCGAGATGCGCGCACGATGGGCATGGAGGTCCGGGATGCCGAGCGATTGCTCCGCCAAGGGCGACAGGCGATGGACACACGCGACATCGCCGGCGCGTCACGCCTCGGGAAGGCCGCCCGTGACCGCTTGCAGCGGGACGTCCCCGCGTTCGTGCAGGAAGAGATGCGGAAGGCCCGCAACGCCCTCCTCGACCTCAAGATGAAAGGCGACGATCTCGGGCGGCCAATCAGCATCCTGAAAGAGGCGAGCACGCTCGTCAAACAGGAGTCGTGGGGCGAGGCGCTCCGGTACATCCGGGACTTCTACAAGGAAATTGAAGCTCGGGGATAGCCTTCGATCGCTCACGCGGCCTCGATGACTTCCATCTCGCGTTCGAGGGTCTTCAGCTCCTGATCTTTCAGGGTGGCGGAGCCGAGGGAGATCACGAAGGCGTAGTGGCTCTCGGACACCGCGTCGAGGAGTCGGCGGACGAACTTCAGGACGGCATCGAACGAATTGTTCGAGACGAGATATTCGATCCCATCGAGGAGGATGGCACCGCGAGGGTTCTCCGACATGAAGTCCTCGATCTCGTAGACGAGCCGTTCCAGTGCGGGCGCGATCGTCTCCTCCGTGGACCCCTCGCGGTCCGTGAGCCAGAGAACCCGCCCCGCCGGCAGATCGAAGCTCTCCCGAAGCCGCTTCGGATTCGTCCTGGTAATGACCAGGCCGCGGCTCCTGCCGCCGAGGAACCGCGCGAACAGGCGGAACGCCGCCGCGGGTCGATCCTCCTTTATCAGGTAGCTGCGGCCTGGCTGGAGATCGCGATCGGCATCTGTGGAAATCGACACGGCCGGTGCGACGGGTGCGGCTTCCGCCGGCCCGCCCGAAAGGACTTCGCGGGCGAGGTCCTCCGTGATCGGTCGTTCCATGACCGATGAGAATGCGACGACCCGGTTGAACGCGCCTCCGAGTTCACGGACGTTGTTCTCCACCAGGCTCGCGATGAACCCGAGGACCTCCGGGTCAATCGTCACCTTCGCGTCGCGAGCCCGACGCTCGAGGATCGCGATCCGGGTGGGGAGTTCCGGCAGCTCGATCCCCGCGACGAGGCCCGACTCGAACCGCGACACCAGCCTCTCGTCGAGGTTTGGGATCGCCTTCGGCGGACGATCACTCGCCAAGACGATCTGCTTCTCCCGCTCGTGGAGATCGTTGAACGTATGGAAGATCTCCTCGTGGATCTCCGGCATGCCGCTGAGGAACTGGATGTCGTCGATCATGAGGCAATCGAGGCCGCGCACGCGCTCCCGGAACGCGCCGACGTCCCCTTGCACGCGGGCCTCTTCGAGGCTCGTCGCAAAGGCCTCGCATGTCAGATAGAGGACCTTCGAATTCTCGGAATGGGACGTGATGTAGTTGCCGATCGCATGGAGGAGATGGGTCTTGCCAAGCCCCGGGCCCGACGTGATGAGGAGCGGGTTGTACGCCTTCGCGGGATTCTTCGCGACCGCGACGGCGGCCCCGTGTGCGAAGCGGTTGCTCTCGCCTTCCACGAACGACTCGAACGTCGATGTGGGCACGAGGTTCGTGGCCTGATCTCGGACGGGCGTTGGTTCCTCGAGGACGCGGGCGATGTCCTCGGTCTTCGGCTTCGATTCCGGGGGAAGCGCTTCGGTCTGTCGCATCACGAGCTCGAGCACCTTCCGCGTGCGCTCCGCGGATTCCCGCTCCCGGGCGATTTCGAGCTCGCGGCGGGCTTCGATGCGGCGCATCCCTTCAATCGCATCCCGAAGGCCCTCGACTTCCGCATCGACGTCCGGATAGCGGATGGGACTCTGCAGCTTCTCTCGAAGCAGCACCGCGCGGGACTCGAAGCCGGTGACATCGAGCTGGTCCAGGATCTCCGAGACCGCTTCCGACTTCTTGACCGCCTCGCGCATCGCGATGACGGACGCCGTGAGGACGGCCGGATCCGATTCGAGGTTCGCTTCGACGGATGAGACGTCGTATCCTCTCTCCTGCCACGCGCGCACCTGCTTCTC